>JAFEDN010000100.1 GCA_018241585.1 Pseudomonadota bacterium
TACCTCCTGTTTTAGAAGAATCCAATAATAGTCTTAACTTGGCAAGTGATGATGCTATTCGACTGGCGGCTAAAACCTATCGGATTGTCAGCCCTGCCCGATTTGTGACCGGGGCCCCTAATTGGCGTAGTTATTTGTGGATGAATTACAGCAAACCTGCAGTGCCAGATCGAACTTTATTACCAAAGAACCAAGCTGAAGCGCAGATTTGGAATCGTTTTATCAAAGAGGGTTGGCAAAATGGCGTCCAACAAGCAAATGCTATTTTTGCTTCTAACTTGAATCGGCTACGGCGTGATTACAACGGCATGGTGCTATACCGTAAAATGCTTGCTCAAAACATGGTTAGTGCTCCTTACGTTGCTAAAGCAGACTTGGGTGTTACCGGTGACAGCCATGAAATGAGAATTGACGACCAGGTTTTAAGAATCACAGCCAACTCAGAGCTGCAAACAGATAGCTCTAAGTGGCAACCGATCTTGACCAATCCTCAAAGGGACTTAAATCCTTAGTTCTCTAGTTTATTTTAAGAGCATTTAGAGTGAGAATAGCTATACATGAGTTACTTATATCCCAATGAACCGAGCCGGTTTGAACCGAAACATGTTGATGACTTACTGGTGTTTGGTCATCAAATCAGCGCTTCTGATATTACTATTCAAACCAATGAACCAATCATTGCGGAAATTTATGGCCGTATTTATAAAATCACTCACCGCCGATTATCGAATGCCGAAGTCAGTGATTTACTAAACGCTATTTATGGGCCAAATGGAACTACACAAATCATGCGGGGAGAAGACTTAGATACTCACTACGAAGTACGTCCGAACAGACAGCAACGCTTCCGTCACCGTGTTAACGCTACTGGATGTCATGTAGATGGTCACGAGGGTATTCAAATCACTATTAGAACTATCCCTTCCGCTCCGCCAACTTTAGCTTCATTACAATTACCTCAACCGATTTTAGATGCCATTGCACCACATGAAGGCGTAACTTATGTGACTGGCGCCACAGGGTCTGGTAAAAGTACTTTATTAGCGGCTATTATCAAGCAATTAGCGGAAGACCCGGAAAGTCATCGAAAAATACTGACTTATGAAGCGCCAATCGAATTTGTTTATGACAGCGTCCAAAAAACCAGCGCCGTCATCAGTCAGTCCGAGATTCCTCGGCATTTACCCAATTTCGCAGCAGGTGTACGAAATGCTTTGCGCCGCAAGCCAAGATTGATCTTGGTAGGTGAAGCCCGTGATACTGAAACCATCAGCGCAGTATTAGAAGCGGCTCTCACCGGTCATCCCGTTTATACTACTTTACATAGTAACGGTGTTGCCGAAACCATCCGGCGTTTAGTAGGCAGTTTCCCCCACGAAGAACGTCTCGGACGAACTATCGATATTATTGAAACCGCCCGCTTGGTGATTTGCCAGCGGTTAGTGCCCTCAATCGATGGCAAGCGGGTAGCAATTCGCGAATATTTGGTATTTAACGAAAAAGTGCGCGATCGCCTTTTAGATTGCGATCCGGAAAAAGTAACCGCGGTAACACGTGAATTGGTAGAATCTGAAGGTCAGCCACTACAAGTGGACATTCAGCAAAAGTTCAAAGACGGTCTTATTTGCGAACGGCTTTATAGAATTCTCTCCCGTCAAGCTTTTTAATTAAAATAATGTTCATAGCACAGTTTTGTCTTTACCAACTCCTACTTCCCTGGCGCATCTCCCCAAAGAACCTTATGAAGTTGAACTTGCATACGCACATTCAGCCGATCTTTCAAAATCCATTCAGCTAAGTCTGAAGGCTGAACTTGATGATAACTGGGTGAAAATACAATCTGCTTCTGGGAAATGTTAGAATTCTGTAGCCAGTGCTTAGCCCATTGATAATCTTGGTAACTGCACACCACGATTTTCAGTTGATCATGCGGCAGCAGCTTGTCAAAGTTACTCCAAAAATTTTTATGCGACTGACCAGAGCCAGGAGTTTTTAAATCTACAATTTTTATAACTCGAGAATCTACACAGAGAATGTCTAAGGCTCCACTTGTTTCCAGTGAAACAATATAACCTCGATCACATAATTGGGATAATAGGAATAAACAATCTTTCTGGGCTAATGGTTCGCCACCAGTCACACAAACATATTGTGGTGAATAAAAAGCAACTTGTTTCAAAATATCCTCTATGGATAGAATTTCTCCTCCCTGAAATGCATAAGCGGTATCACAATATTGACAACGCAGAGGACAGCCGGTTAATCGAATGAATACACTTGGCCAGCCTGAAAGATAACTTTCACCTTGAATAGAATAAAAAATTTCTGTTATGCGGAGATTAGCCATGCCAGCAAATTTATTGACCCGAGGAGTTTAATTGCTGTAATTGAACGGCAGCTAGCTGGGCCGCAGGAGTTCCTGGATACCGCACCATGACCGTTTTCAATTCTTGACGAGCTTGATCAGTTTTTCCTTGTTGAGCATGCAGAATAGCCAATTTCAAGCTGGCGTCAGGAGCTTTGCCAGAAGCACTATATTGACTAATAACTAAATTGAGTTCCAATTGAGCTTGAGTGAACTTTTTCTGCTGAAAATAAATATCACCCAGCCAATAGTGAGCATTGGGAGCGAATTGGCCATCAGGGTGCAGTCGCAAATAATCCTTAAAGGCGGCAGCAGATTCGTCATATTGTTTATTCGCCAGAAGGCTAAATGCTTGCTGATAGGCTTGGGTATCGGTTTGAGTAGGTTGAGGATTTTGACCGGCAGGTAGCCCGCTAGCTAAGGGTTGACCGGGAGGTGCTTTGGCGGCTTTCACAATGGCAGGATTAGGCGGTGTCTGCAATTGTGAAGGAACCGCTGGCAGCGCTTCAACTCGCTGTTGTTGTTGACTAGCCAAGTCTTGTTGATGACTTAAATCTTGCAATTGGCCACGTAATTGTTGCACTTCTTGTTGCAATTCGGCAACCTGCTGAGGCAAATTCATTTGTACCAAATTGTTCATTTGTTGCTCTAAACGGCTGACGCGTTCGGGCAAGGTCATCCCTGAGGTATCAACCGAGGGCAAGGATGACATGCCATTATCGCCAGTATTGTCATTGCTTGCTCCATCGGCAGGCTGTGGCTGCTCCGGGGCGGTATAACCTCCCTGAGAGAGGTCATACACCGGAGCAGGCACTGCCGCAGAAGCAACACTGAGAGTTACACTACAAAAAATAGTGCAAATTAAGAGCAGCTTATTTTTCAACATAGATCAATTCGACGCGTCGATTCAGACTCCATGCATGTTCTGTATTACCGCTGACAGCAGGATGCTCTTTACCATAGCTGACCATTTTAATCTGTGCAGGAGCAACCCCTTGCTGTTTCAAAATTCTGGCCACTGCTTGAGCACGGCGCCAGCCTAATGCTACGTTATACTCACGGCTGCCACGGTCGTCGGTATTTCCTTCCAAACGGACTTTAGCATTGTGGTGAATCGCCAAGTATTGGGCTTGAATGGTGGCTGCTCTGACATCTGCAGGGCTAACCACACTTTGATCAAAGCCGAAATAATAAACTTGGTTAGAAGGAGCGTGCAGCGAATTGACATGTCTTACACCTTCCAAACCACCACCGCTGACATTAGTTCCTTGCAAGCCCGCTTTTTGACCCATGGGGTAAGTTTTTACCACTGGAGCAGAAGCAACAGGAGCCGTTGCAACGGCTGGGGGAGGTGCAGCATTTTGAGTAGAATGACAAGCCGCCAAAACGATGGCGACAGAAGATACAGCAGCTAGTTTAATCATTTTTTTCATATATAAAAACTCCTCTTTAAAAAATAAGTGAAAAATTAATCTCTGGTCACACGAACACAAACACGTTCGCCATACCAATTGGTTCTGCAAACTATCCTAACATCAGCGGCCGGCGGTGGATAATGATGTGGCGGTGGAGGCGGCGGCGGATAGCAACCAGCCAAAAACAAACACATCAAAATGGTCGATAATTGAAAAAATTTCATACAATCACTTTACGACATCAAATATGGAGACCAGGCCGGTTCTTGCAAAGTGCCTGCTCGCGCAGGTAAACGAACTTTAGTTCGTCCATCAATAGAAACCAAAGCCAACACACCTCGTCCCTGGTATTGCGTAGCATATAACACCATTTTTCCGTTCGGTGCAAGACTTGGAGATTCTTCTAAGCCACTATTTGCTAAAATTTGCAGTTCGCCAGTTTGAAGGTCCTGCTTGGCTATGCCAAAAACACCATTCTCTCGATGCATTATGATCATCGTTTTGTTATCGGCTGAGAGTGAAGCTTTGGCGTTATAGTTGCCTTGATAGGTAAGCCGGGAGATTTGCCCAGTGGCAAATACATATCGATAAATTTGCGGGGCCCCGTCACGATCTGAAGTAAAAATGAGCGACCGTCCATCAGCCGACCAAAGCGGTTCGGTGTCAATAGAATAGCCATCGGTAATCTGCTCGTTACTCAAAGTATTTAAATTGACAACGTAAATTTTTGGATTGTCAGTTTTGGTTAAAACGACCGCCATTTTGGCGCCATCAGGAGAAAAAGCGGGCGCGCCATTAATGCCTTCGAAACTGGTAATCAAACGGCGTTGTCCAGTATCCAGATTCTGCAGATAAATAGCGGCATGATTATTTTCGAAAGAAACATAAGCGATTTGATGTCCATCGGGCGACCATGTTGGAGACATTAACGGTGAAGGAGAAACCAGCAAGGTTTGTGGATTAAACCCATCATAATCGGCTACTTCTAAAGCATACAATGGAGCCGACCCTTTAGGCCATTGTTTCAAAATGTAAGCAATTTTGGTATTAAAAATCCCATGAACACCACAAAGTTGTTCATAGATAGAGTCGCTGACTGTATGAGCTAATTGACGCAATTCTAAATGCTTAACTTGAAACACCTTTTTAAATAACAAAGGTGAACCTCCTACCGGAGTATTAAAAGCGCGTTTCAGTTCAAAAGTTACAGAATATTGATTAGGACCTTGCTCGGAAATGCTGCCTTGAAGTTGATAATCAGCAGAATTTGCAGCCGTCATCAGAAATTGTCCGCTGTTGTTTAAATCGTGACGGATAATTGCATCCAGTGTTTCATTTCCCGAAGCCATTGCAACAGGACCGGTCAAGGGTGAAATAGCAATAGGAATTGCCTGATTCATACCTTGATTTAATTCCATATATAACTCAGCTTGAGCTGAAAAGATAAAAAAATAACAGAATAAAATTAGTATTAATTTAATTTTTCTCATGTCAGAATGGTATCGAGAAACTGATCATTTTTCAACAACAACGTGAGCATAGTTTCATGTTTGAAAATATATTGATAGTCTGTACAGGAAATATTTGCCGCAGCCCAATGGCGGAAGCGTGGTTTAAACACACGCTTGCTGTTCAAGGGATTAATGCTAAAGTCAGTTCCGCAGGCATTGCTGCATTATCTGGATACCCTGCAGACCCATTAGCAAAAGAAGTTATGCTGAAAAAAGCTATTGATATTTCAAACCATCGTGCTAGACAAATTACTCCCAAAATGGTGCTGTCATCAGATCTCATTTTAGTCATGGAGTCCTGGCAGCAGCAAAAAATACATGATATGCTGTCTGCCTCTTGTGGCAGGGTGCATTGCTTAGGGAAATGGGGTGGCTACGAAATACCAGACCCATATAAAAGCACTTTGTCAAAATTCGCTACTGTGCTGGAATTAATCGAGTTGGCAATTAAGGAATGGCAATGCCGAATTTGGCAAACTACGGAAAAAAGATAAAAAAAATAATAATAGCAATAGGGTTACCTGTCTTTTTAGCAAGCTGCGATTACGTTACACCCGGGATGCGTATGAACACCAGCGGCATGCCCGTGGCTGGCTCACCCGATGTAAGAATTAAACCAGTTCTTGTTCCTATTACCGCCACTGTTATTCACAACCAACGTAATTTTCCACATTATTATTATTTGGTGGGGCCGCAAGATGTCATTGATATCCAAGTCTGGAACCATCCTGAATTTAATGCCCCATCTGCAACCACCTCCAACGCCTTGCCGGCAAGCGAATCGCAGCAACCGGATTCGGGGGCATATGGTTATAATTACTTAGTAGGTCCGGATGGTAAAATATTTTTTCCTATGATCGGTAATATTTCAGTGTCTGGACTTACCGTAGAACAAATTCGCCGGAAATTAACCCAAAAACTCTGCATTTACATTCGAAAACCGCAAGTACAAGTCCGGATTATTTCATTTCGCAGTCAAAAAATTTATGTTATGGGTGAAGTGCCTAAACCAGGAATACAAGCTCTTACTGATGTACCATTGAGCATCACCGACGCGATCTCTCTTGCAGGTGGAGTGGATTCAACTACCTCCGACCCCAGTCATATTTATATCATTAGGGGTTCAATTTATAATCCAGCAGTTTATTGGCTAAATGCGAAATCCCCTGATTCATTAATTTTAGCTTCTAACTTTCAACTTCAAGCTCATGATATCGTTTACATCTCTACTGCGCCGATTGTTCTTTGGAATCGTGTGGTCAGCCAAATATTACCGACTATAGAAACTATTTGGTACACCAATTCTTTAATTACCAACAAATAAAAGGATTCATCACGGATGAGTGAAAACAAAAAGAACATGACCCATAATGAAATCGATTCTTCTAATAAGGAAGTCACGCTACAAGCATTTTTATCTATGATCAAGGAGCAAAGGATAATAATAAGCGTAGCAACTACTATAGTTTTTTTATTTTTCGCCGTTGATTTTTTTATCAGTCCTAAACAATACGAAAGTAATGTTTTAATTCAAGTACAAAATAAAGCTAATAATTTAGGAGATTTCGAAAGCCTCCCGAAAGTCTTCGATAACAGCGCTGCTCCCAGCGACGTGCAACGTGCATTAATTTATTCGCGCTTTATCCTTGAGCCGGTTATTAATAAAATGAATTTAAATATTTCTGCCGCTCCTCATTATTTTCCAATCATCGGTAAATACATTCAAACTCAAAACCA
>JAFEDN010000101.1 GCA_018241585.1 Pseudomonadota bacterium
CGGGTTAGGGTTTTCCGACCGGCGTAAACCCATCCATGGGGCCTGCGATCGCGCCTTCCTGGCGCTCACGCTCGGAAAACCCCAACCCGGAGGATTTTAAAGCCGGGAGGTTCAGCTCGGCAACCAGCGGGATCAAGGTAATTTACTCAACGGGTAATTCGTTTCCACTGACAACGGCCAACGGACTAGGGGTAATTCGCTTCATCAATCAATCAATCAATCAAACAACAACACCACATAAACTAAAAACAACAGCAAATGAACTGCGCCTTGCAGCATATTGGTGCGGCCGCTAACGAAAGTGAGAATACTGATCACGCTTGTTAAACAAAGAATAACGGAATTACTGAAACTTAACCCTAGAATAATCGGTTTTCCTGCAATTAAACCCACAATTAGGATAATAGGAACAGTCAGACTGATACTGGCTAATACAGAGCCGAGCGAAATATTGACTGAACGTTGTAATTGATTAGCCCATGAAGCACGGATTGCACTGACCGCCTCTGGCGCAACCACCAAAATAGCCACCAGCATACCACCAAACGCTTCAGGCGCTTTGAGGGTAGCTAGAAAATAGTTAATGGGAAAAGCCTCTTCTTTTGCCAAATACAAAGTCGGAATCAAATAAACAATGACGAGTATAATAGTAACGATTGGCTTGAATTGATATCCCTGTTTAGAGGGATACTGAGCAGTCCCAAGTTCTAAGACAATAAAGTGCGTTCGAAGACTGACTGTCTGAATAATCAAAAAAATACAGTAAATACCTAATGAAGTAGCAATAAAAAAAATAGTTTGAAAAGTCGAAAAAGTTGGGCCGGTAGTGGAATGGGTAAAATTAGGCAAAACTAAAGCCATTACTGATAATAAAATAATGACACTTAAAAACGAGATCGAACTTTGTAAATTGTAGGTTTGTTCTCGATAGCGAATACCCCCTAATATTAAACTCAATCCAACCACGCCATTAATAATGATCATTAAAATTGCGTACATGGTGTCGCGCGCCAAGGTAGGATTTTCAGGTCCAGTCAACATGATGCTAGAGATTAAAGCAATTTCTATGGCGATGACTGCAAAAGTCAACACCAGGGTACTAAAAGGTTCCTTTAAGGCTTCAGCCAGTGATTCAACATAGCCGGCAACTTTAAAAGAATTGTATAAGATCAACAAAAACAACCAAAAGAAAATTAAAATTTCAGGGATCAAAGAAGGTTTTGCCGCTAACCATTGATTCCCCAATAACAAAAATACAATAGTTGTTATCCAGCTAAACCAAAGCGGCGTCTCTCTCCAAAAAAAATGTCTAATTGTCATAGGCATTTCGACAGGGTAGCATGAAAAAAAAAACTCAGCAATTCTCAAAAATGCTAGACAATATTGCTAAGTCTTTGGTAGCATCAAAAGAAGGTAAAAAAGGTTTTTGACAAGGAGAAAATGTATGAGGAAAAAAAACTTTAGTAATTTGGCGCAACGTACCCAGCGTTTAAAAGAAAATGCTAGGGTCAATCCCTTTCAAAAAGTAGAACTGAAAAGCCAGCCCTCTAAAAATTTTTCCAGGGATAGCGCCCCTAGAAAAATTGAACCAACTATAGTCAGAGATGAAGATCAAATCAGAAATCTTATCGAAATGGACACAAAGTATTTAAGTAGAACAATAGATAGCTATTTGAGACATAGAGCGTCGCTTGAAGATGAAACACAAAAATTACAAGTAAAAAATCGACAGCTTGCTATTGCCAAACGTCAATTAAAAGAATCTGCTGAACAATTGGTTAGTTTAAAAGAACGAATTGAAGAAAAACTTTATCGTCAACAACTATTTTTGGATTCAAAACGAAGCTATCGCAACTATCCAGCAGATTCTCTCGAAGCTAAGTCAAGATACCGGGCAGATTGCTTACAATTTCATAAAAATGTGCTATTTACGTTTCTATCGGCACATTTGAAAAATCGAATTTTGCTTGATGAAATTGAGAAACATCTCAATACTTTATTTAACCCAGCAAAAGATACGGTATTGGTTTTTGCTATATATGAAATGGTTATTTCTTTGTTGGAAGATAAAATTGTAGCGCTTCCCGAAAATATCAAATTACAATTAATTCGATATTTAAATGTCTTGAAACAGGCGCAGTTATTTGACGCTGTAAAAGATTGGAATATCGCTTTGTATGTATCTATTAGAGAATCGGTACACGGCGAATTTTATCAACAAGAAAAACTCAAACTTTATGTTGATGCAAAAGATACCATAAAAGATTGTTACTCGCGTGAATATAGCCTTACCCCGGAAGGAAAGACTGAAGCAGCGTTTAAAAAGCAAAGGCAAGAAATTTTTGACTCTCTGGAAACAGTTGCTAATCTTGAACAAAGGCTCGGGCGTGAAATTGAAGAAGAAGAATTAAAGGCCGAAGTTCGCGGTATAGTACCCGCTGCTGAAATTAACAAAGAAACCTGCGTTACAACAACGGGTTTAGCACTTCAGAAAGAAATTCAGCAATTACAAAGCATAGAACTGTTTCAGCATGTCTCCCCGGAAGCTTGGTCGCAGCTACCTGACGTTGCTAAACACGCTCAAAGTTTTGAACAAGTAGCCCATGAAGCGCAAGAAACCTTAGCAAATGTTCAAGCTCAGGAAGAATTTACTGCAACTCTAGATAATCTGAATATTGTTATTAAATATCAACTCATCGTTGCATACAATGAGTATTTTAGAGCTATGGCCGGCAAAAGTTTAGCTGAAAGACTGGTTCATACTACCGAAGACTTGAATCAAGCGAGAGAATTTTTAAATCAAACCCAAAATTGTTCTTTCGAACAAACTTTGCAGTTACTGATTGCTTTCCTAAATCTGTCTGATAATTTAAGAAACAATTCTTTTAGAACCTATATTTTGAGAACTATCCATAGACATCCTTATGGTTTGATGCGAACCTTGAAGCTTTTAGACTCTGGCCGTTTGCTGCCTGAAAGTGAGGCTCGTCATCTTATTAATAGCCAGCTAACCAAATATACTGAGCAATTAAGCCTTCCAATTGCTTATCAGTCGGCTGGAAAAGATGAAGGTCTTGAGCAAGTTGAAGCTTCTGAAGCAACCTTAGTCAGGACCAAAGTTAACGATGTATTGGATAAATCTTCTAATGTTTTCACTGATGTGTTTTCATCGGCAACAGCGGGCCGCCGGACAGTTAAATCGTCCACAGTTAATACGTTAGCAAAAACTTTAAAAACAGTAGGTATTTTTGGCTCAGCAGCCGCGATTCCTGTGGCGGCTGCTATTGTGGGGCCGCATCCTCATTTAGTTGAAGCGGCGGCAGCAGGAGCAGGTGGAGTGGCGTTTCTAGAATATTTAAAGATGTCGTTCTCTAAAATATTTACTAAAGGTAAAGCTTCCACAGTAGAAGATAATGAGGCCGAAAATAAATTAGTTATGTAATAGATAAATTATGATATAATCACGGCCATGGATTCTTTAGCTCATCTGCAAGTAACCGATCACTTGACTACTGTCGGTGATTGGGTCCGTTGGGCTGCTTCCCGGTTCAATCATGCTGAATTATTTTTTGGTCATGGTACAGAAAATGCTTGGGACGAGGCAGTCAACTTGGTGCTGGCTTCACTGCATCTCCTGCCTGACACCCCAAAAAAAGTGTTTCATGCTAAATTGCTCCCTGAAGAAAAATTGAAAATATTTAATTTAATTCAAGAGCGTATTAACACTCGTAAACCATTGGCTTATCTGCTCAAACAAGCTTGGTTTTGCCATCAGCCCTTTTATGTAGACCAACGGGTTTTGATTCCGCGTTCGCCGGTAGCAGAATGGTTGGAAAAACAGTTTGTCCCTTGGGTTGAACCCGAAACAGTGCAACACATTTTAGATATTGGAACAGGGAGCGGTTGTATTGCCATTGCTGCGGCCTGGTTTTTTCCGCATGCTCAAGTAGACGCGGTGGACATCAGCCAAGGAGCTTTGGAAGTAGCAGCAATTAATGTAGCAAAGTACCGCTTACAAGATCGAGTACAACTTTTGTTATCTGACTGTTTCAACCAGTTGCCGCCGAAAAAATATGATATTATTATCAGTAATCCCCCTTACGTTGCTGATTTTGAATATAACAGTTTACCGGTTGAATATAGTCATGAGCCGAAAAATGCGCTACTTGCTGGGGATGACGGCTTGGATGTGGTTAGAAAAATCTTAATAGACGCGGGGCGGTATCTGTCTCCAGGGGGTATTTTAGTGCTTGAAGTGGGCAATACCGACGAAACTTTCGTTGAAAAATTTCAGGATTTGCCCTGTACGTGGCTGGAATTAGAACGGGGCGGGCAGGGGATAATGTTAATCACGGCTGAAGGTCTTTCTAGATTATTTTCAAATTAGATTTTGGGGCTGTAGCTCAGCTGGGAGAGCGTCGCGTTCGCAATGCGAAGGCCGGGAGTTCGATCCTCCTCAGCTCCAGGATTTATAGATTCGCTTTATCAATTATAACAGGCTGCTAAGTATGAAGAAAAAAATGAGCATTGCAATTGTAGGAGCTTCCGGAGTGGTCGGAGAAACTTTTGCTGAAATTCTCCAGCAAAGGCATTTTCCGGTTAAGAAATTATATCCTTTGGCCAGCGAAAGGTCCGCAGGCGAAGTCGTTCAGTTTGAAGGCCGGAGCCATCGAATTAAAAATTTGGCTGAATTTGATTTCAGCAAAGTGGACCTAGCTTTTTTTTCGGCCGGATCAGATGTTTCAGCCGAATACGTCCCCAAAGCAGCCGAAGCAGGTTGTATTGTGATCGATAATTCTTCTAAGTTTCGTTATGAGCCAGATATTCCATTAGTAGTTCCTGAGGTCAATTCCCATGCGCTGGTGCATTATCGCAACCGGAATATTATCGCTAATCCAAACTGCTCCACCATTCAAATGGTGGTTGCTTTGAAGCCCATTTACGATAAAGTTGGTATTCGTCGAATCAATGTCGCTACTTACCAATCTGTTTCCGGTGCAGGCCGCAAAGCAGTGGAAGAATTAGCCAAGCAAACGACTCACCTGCTAAACGGTCAACCTATTGCATGTGAAGCTTTTCCACAGCAAATAGCTTTTAACCTTTTACCCCAAATCGATACCTTTCAAGAAAATGGCTATACCAAAGAGGAAATGAAAATCGTTTGGGAAACCAAAAAAATATTTGAAGATGATTGTATTGAAGTCAACCCGACCGCTGTTAGGGTGCCGGTTTTCTTTAGCCATTCAGAAGCCATTTCGATTGAGACTGAGCAACCTATTACCGTTGCAGAAGTCACTGACTTATTAAGTAGAGCTCCAGGGATTACCGTTTTTACAGATAATAAATACCCCACTCCGATCGCTTGTACCAGCAAAGACAATGTTTTTGTCGGCCGTATTCGTCAAGATTTAACCAATCCTTGTGGCATCAACTTGTGGGTGGTAGCAGATAATGTCAGAAAAGGCGCCGCTTTAAATGGCGTCCAGATAGCGGAATTGCTGCTAGAACAAAATTTCGAGCTTCACTAAGCAAAGCTCCTAAAGTTATTCTGGGTAATCGTTCACGGTATAGATGGACGGCCACTATAGCTCCATATTTGACGAAAAATCGCCAGAAATCTGAAGCAATATTGGCCGTTCTACGTAGGCATATTCACTCTCGTGATCGGTAACGTTTATGGTTGTCAAACCGAATGGTTCCAAGTACTGGAGGTTTCGGGTAACCATTCACGAATCTTATAGTCATAACTGTGTAGAATCTAAGGAGCTTTGTAGTAATTCAACCACCCTGGTTGTCGGCTGGCTCTGTAAACTTAAGCTCCTTATCCCAGTTACTCCTATAAACGATTCCGAGAATGAGAAGATGAAATGTTGCTATCTCTTTCTCCCTTATCTTCAGCGGAACAATTTCTGCTTCCAGTAATGCCTCCCAAAACTGCTGCTATAGCACCGAGCAAGAATGAAAAAAATGTAATGATAAGAGCGATACCCATTACCCTGCTGGTTTTTCTGGCGGCCTCTTTAGCCTTATCTTTCATTTTGTTATATGATTGCTCTAAGTCAGCTACTTTTTGATTGGCTTCTTGAGATGTTAAGTCCGTATTTTGTGCGATAGCCATGCTGAGAGCTTGCCGAGCGTCATTTTTTTCTTGATCGTTGTCAGCAGCAGCATATGCTTCTATAGCTGGTTTTATATCATCCGCCATTTTATCGTAAGAAGTTCCCGGTTTTAGCCTGGCTTGTAAAGAAGACAAGCTGGGTATATTAGTTGCTTTATCGTTCTCTTTTTTGTTCAAAACGGCATTTCCTGCACTTTTCAGTCCACTACCAGCCAATGAAGTAATTCCTCCTACAATAGCTCCCATAGTGCTGGTCATCGTAAAAAAAACGATTAAACTAGCTAAGCCCCAAGTAATAAAACCTTGCATAGCGCAAACTGTTTTTAAAACTCTCCCTGAAGCGATTGCAGCTACCCAACCTGCTACAAATAAGGCAATAATACTAACAATAATCAACCAAATGGCAGAGCCGATTCCTATGCCGACTGCTACATCCTTATCTGGAGTGAATGAAACTAAGCCTATTCCTAGCCCTAGTAAATTGAGCAAGGCTTCTATGACTAGCGCAGTCACGATTCCAGCAAAAATACCACGCCAAGAAATTCCTCTACGTGGGTAACAATGACCCGGTACTAAATCCCTAGAACTTTCTAAATTGTTAAATTCCATATCTTTAACTCCTGTATAAAAAACAAGTATAAGAACTGCCGAAGCATAAGGACATTCAGGTCTTCCAGGCTTTCGGATAAATTAACTGTAACAAACTAAAAAAAATTTTGCTATCTAAATCAATCCAAATTCAGCAGCTCCCGCTGAAGCGAGAGCTGCTTCCTGGTTTGGATACTGAGCTC
>JAFEDN010000102.1 GCA_018241585.1 Pseudomonadota bacterium
ATTTAAACAACGCAGCAAAGTACTTTTGCCAGCGCCGCTGCCACCCAACAAAGCGACAATTTCACCGGCTTGAGCGGCAAAAGAAACATCGTGCAGCACCTTATGCTGGCGATAACCTTTTTGCAGATGATTAACAACAATTTCAGCCATAGACACCTAAATAAATATGCAATAAGTTGAATAATAATGCATTAAGATGCGCATGTCAATAAAGCTTCCGCCACAGTGTGAAGCACTAAAAAAGCGGTGCATAGCTGGGCTATGTGTAAGCATTTTGAGGACGATGTGTTTCATCAATTATGGAGTAAAAGTGGACGTTAGTTGGTTTCAATGCGATTGCCATGGCCAATCCCGCGATCAAGTCGCGGGACGGCGTGCTTAGGAAACAATTGCGATAAACCTGGACGGTTGTTGACGAATATTATTGAACAAAGCATCCATTGTCCCAAGTACAGATAACGGTGTCGCCGCTGTTTGGCTGATTGGGCTGAATGTTAGATGGGAAAATGATTTGGCCGCCGTCACTATAATTGACTACTCCATTGAAGTATATGGGATTCGTGACATTAATAATGGATGGGCCAACCGACGATAATGCTAGGTTATTATGGGCTACAATCGACTGATCAATAATCACACCAGTGCTTGCAGACCCTGCAGCACTATCATTGGTAGTATTTACAGAGACTCCGGTATCATTAAAGATTATTGCAGATTTCTCAATAAGAATAGTAGTGTCGTTGTTACCTCCCTCGGCGTCATTACTAGCATTGCTCAACACTCCTACTCCATTACCGACTATATTCGTATGATCTATAGTAAGATTGGTATAGACATTACCAACTAAGCCTGAATTTTGTGAGCTGTTTGAAACGCCTGCCTGTGAATTAAATCCAATGAATGAATGACTAATAGTAGCAACTGTATTCGCCACGCCAGAGTCTGATGCGTTTGAAGATATATTCACTCCGTAAGCATTGTGAGTGATCCGTGAGTGATCGATAGTAAGGCTAGCACTACAGTTTACAACGTCTCTGCAGTTATTTTCAAACAAAATGCCACTACTTTTATTTCCGGTAATAACAGAATTATCGATTTTAGCAGTTATTGTTCCTGAGTTGGTATTGGAAACTAGACTAATACCATCCACTTCATTATCACTAATAAACGACTTATTCATAATTAGCTCGAATGAGCCAGAGCTAACCGAATAATTGATATTAATACCAAAGTCTTTATTATGCGATATTGTGACTTCTGATAAATCCAACAGAGTATTATCTTGGTCAGAATTACCAGAAAAATTGATTCCACTAAAACCATTATTATTTAAAGTATCTTTTTTGAGTTTTACAGTTAAATCTGCACTGGCATTATTTGAAATATTGATTCCGCTTTCGCTATTACTATTCATTGTCGAATCAATAATATTGAATTGTTCGCTGCCATTTCGTTCAAAATTAACTATATTAATACCATTACCGCCATTATGGTTCAATTGAGAATCTTTAATGTTAACTACGCTATTGCCACTGCTTAAGACATTATTGAATGCTAACCCATCAGTAGTATTATCGTTTATCCGAGTTTGATCAACATTCAAAAAAACATCGGCCGTACTTTCGATATTGAAACTTATTCCTGTACCTTTATTGCCGGAAATTACCGAATCCTCAACCCCAACATTGATATCAGTCGCATTTCCTTGGATATTCGCATTCAAACCCGCACCGCTATCACCGCTTAAATTAGAGTGATCGACTGATAAGTCTACAGAACCTGTAGCATTTTTATTATATAAATCGCTTAACAGGTTGATTCCATCGATACTATTATTGACCACATTGGTTTTATCTATTACAGCAGAAATCTGACCTGAACTTTCATTATCTAATAGAATTGCTCCGCTTACACTTGATCCACTGGAATTACCGGATAGGGTTGATCGGCTGATCCGAAGATGCGTTGAGCCGGTATCATTGTTGAAAACAGTGACGCCGCCCCAGTTAGCGACAGCGTTCTCACCACTCCCATTACTATTGTTAGCTATGGTAGAACGATCGATCGAGAGATTGACCTTGCCTCCGCCATCATTGAACACCACTACCCCGCCGCCATAGCCGCCGTTTACTGTTTGGAACGGCGCAACTCCGCCGCCGCTATTATCAAGGATTTGCGATTTGAAAATGTTCACAGAAACTTGAGCATTATTGGTATTGTAAATGTCTATACCATCACCAAAATTTTTAACCGACAAATCATTGATGTTCACCGTGAGATTCTTGCCGCTTTCATGATCGACATAGATTCCGGCGCTGCCATTAGCATTAGTGCCAGTTAATTGCAAATCATTAAAACCATCATTGCTATCCCCTGCCGGGACTAAAAATCCGCCCTGATCAAACTTAATCAATGGCCGGGAACTGCCGCTGGCTGTCTGTCTAAAATTGTTGGTGCGGCCATAAAGCTGGTCATTGTTAAGCACGATAAAATCTGGATTTACCGAGCCGTAGACAGCATTGTAAGTGCCGGAATTAATATAAAAGTTGCGATTATTTTGGCCATTGGCGTCGTCCACATTGGACTGAGTCATACCACGATAGGGGTTTTCATAAGTGCCATCGCCCACAGGGGCATCGCCATCGGTTGCAGATTTGTTAGGTACAAAGAATGAAATATTAGTTTTTTCAACGGCAATTTGATTGGTATCTTGGCTACCTTGAACAATAGCTTGCAGATTATGCCCACCTCCGGCAATACCGGCTGCCCCACGTTGAACCGGATCGACCATACGTTCAGCTAAATTTCCGGAGAAGGTGTAACCGGTACTACGCCCACCTAGCCATATAGTCAAGCCGGCTTTGAGGGTATTGTGAAACTTGCTATCGTAAGCTTCACTGCCGACTACGCTAAAATGGTCATTGATCGGCACTTCGGCCCGAATTAGACCGCCGACTAAACTATCATTGTCTTTGGGATCAAAAAAATAGGTTCCGAAGTAGACTTTACTATTACGGAACGGTGTCCGAACACCGATTTGGGCATCACCGCCCCAACCAGTGGATTCAAAAGTTTGAACCAGTTCATCATATTGGGTGTGACCGGAAAAATTGATCTTACTATAATCTCCCACTTGATCGGCAAATTCCAGGCCATTATCAAATTTTTGGGTGCTCACTGGAATGTAAAGGTTGGCGCTGAAATCGAAACGGGTTCCTAACCGCTCAATTCCGGGGCTGACAAACCAGTAATCGTTACCGTCTAAAGAGTGATCGTAATCACCGAAAACGTAACCGCCTAAAATACCATAGTGAGTTAATACTCGTTGTCCCAAGCCAACGGCTCCAGTGATTTCCTGATGATCACTGTGATAATAAATTTGTGGGTCGACATAAAAGAAATTCAGTGGTTGACCGGCTAAAGGCGCCATAATATCGCCATAAGCAGTCCAGCCATTGCCGGCGAAACCATAAGCGGAAAACCCAGGAGTGGAAGGCATTAACATTATCGGAGCAGGAGCAGCCTCATTCGCGGAGGCATAACCTAGTACCATGCAGCCGCCGATGAACAATCCTTTGGATAAAAATTGCTTTGAAGTGTGTTTAATAGAAAATGCCATGTTCGCCTCCTTGCAAAATTGATAGCTAGACATTCTCTTCGGTTGTATTTATTTTGTCAAGGGCGGCCGATCAGCATGTTAATCCAAAATTAAAATTCCCTCTCCAGAATACCTGCCTCGTCTCTCATGTATCCATTTTGGCTAACGCGATATTCATGCCTGAAAATGGGTTCTTCTTTTAATTGAAAAATCCATATTAATAGCATCTAAAAGATCAAAAATATTTCTTAATCCAGGGTTACCATCTTCAGATAAGGCTTTATATAAACTAGTTCTACTTTTATTAGTTTTTTCAGCAATATGAGCAACTCCGCCCTGCGCTCTAATTACTTGCTTTAAAGACAATAAAAATAATGCAGGGTCTTTTTCCTGTAAAGCAGATTTTAAATAATCCTCGGCTTTTTTAGAGTTTTTTAATTGCTCATTAAGATAATCATCATATCGCACACTTTTTTTTCTTTTCATATTTTACTCCTCTATATAATCCTTCCAATAATTAATCGCTTTATAAATATCTTTTCGCTCATTTTAAAAATGGAATCTCCCCGTCTTCTTTTATATAAAATTTAATTTCATATTCTTCTTGAGCCACAACTAATTGTATCCTATAGGAGTCAGATAGTCAATTTAAAAACAATTAGCGTTTTTTAACCATTTTTTTTCGATACTTATAATCAGCAGGAATTACTGCTTGCCGATAGGCATTCAGCCAGGTAGAATGTTCGAATGGCTAATAATCCCGAAGACGCAAGTCAAGACGCCAACAATTTATTGGCTGCTTTAAGCGATATATTACGTAATGGACAAGCCTCTACTCAGCAAGAAATTTGTCAAGAGCTGGCTAATCAAGGTTTTAAAATAAATCAAAGTAAGATTTCGAGGTTATTGCACAAATTAGCGGCGATTAAAGTAAAAAACTCGCAGGGACAAATTGGATACCGCCTTCCAGGCGAATTGGCCCCTCCTCCTACTCAAGCGCCTTTAGCACATTTAATTATTAAAATTGCCGCCAATGAAAATTTAGTGGTCATTCAGACCAGCCCAGGGTCAGCTTCTTTAATAGCCAGAATGTTAGATTTTCAAGACTCACAATCTGAAATACTAGCCACGCTTGCAGGAGACGATACCATCTTCGTCGCTCCAAAATCGGTAAAACGTATTCATGCGACCTTTCAAGAAGTTAAAAAATTGCTCGCCAGTATAAAATAACACCATTTCTTAATCTTCTCTTAAGGAATGAAAATTATAATCTGCGGGATGAACAAGTTATTCATTCGTAGCAGCTTATCGGGTTTAGTAATAATTGTGGGAATAGCACAAAGTAGCTATGCCGCTTCCGCTCTTTGGAACCAAATCAGTGGCTGGTTTGGTAACAAGACTATCCTAGCAGATACCACCAATCCAGTATCCTCATCTACTGGAAAAACTTCAGTTATTGAGAACGATCTGCCCAGCTCGTCCGCTCCCGCCCCTAAATGGACCGTCAGCCATCTACCGGCGATAGCAATTAAGCAAACCGATTACCAGGATATTAATTTAAATGATTATTTGGCTGGGAATGAACATACCCAAAAAATTATTTTTTCATTAACTCCTGATAAACCTAATCCACACTGGGTCTCACTTCGAAATAACAAATTAAATTTTTTAGCAAACCAAATCAGTCCTGAAGATATTGATACTGTACAAGTCATTTATATCACTGCAACCGATACCCAAAGCGGTAAATCAGCGGATGGGCAAATGACCATTAATATTACAGCGAATTCAAATCTGCCTGCTCCTGAATGGAATAAAGACCTTAAACTCTCCGATGCAGTCCCGGATAAAAATTATTTTAACAATCTTGCCAATAATGTGGATATTGCTGCTTTGCCCGAAAATGACCAACTTTCCTTTCAAATTATTCATAGTTCCGCAGGCTGGTTACAGATGGGACCAAATGGTTTTTCTCTGGTAGCTCATAAAATTCCTGCACAAGCCGCCAATAAAGAATTTGACATTGTATTGAGAGTAAGCAGTAAAATGAGTGGCAAAAGCAATGACTATATAGGTAAGCTTTATGTCAACCCCAAACCACAGCCCTTGCAATGGCGAGATTTGCCGGCCGCAATAGTTAATAAAAATTATTCCATCGATTTAAGACAATATGTATCCAGTAATCTTAGAAATGATCAATTTTATTTCAATGTTGATTTAGCTACGCTGCCACATTGGTTAAAAATCGATAACAATTTTGTTTTAAAAGGAATTCCGCAAGAAGCAAGGCTACTAGATCATCCTCAAAAAATTAGTGTTTTTGCAAAAAGCACCATCAGTGGTGTTGCAGAAAGAAAAAGTCTGCTAATTCCAATGAATAGTGATTCACAATTAGCTCCTAGCTGGAAAAAAGATTTTTTTAATAATCCTATTTCCGGAG
The DNA here is from genome assembly GCA_018241585.1 of Pseudomonadota bacterium. Taxonomy (GTDB): domain Bacteria; phylum Pseudomonadota; class Gammaproteobacteria; order Coxiellales; family Coxiellaceae; genus JAFEDN01. The sequence continues at coordinate 6,039 of JAFEDN010000102.1, forward strand.
AAGCCTATCGAAGCGATGATTTGTTTTTGGCTTTAGATAAACATTACTCATACGATCAGCTTACCTTTAAATATGTTAATGGTCCAAATTGGTTAAGCTATAACAATTTCTGCCATTGCATAGCCAGCAAAGGCCGCGTTCCCGACGATACCGCAGGGAAAAGCTATCCGGTAGAATTGCAGGTTTATAGCAAAGCTAGCGGCCAAACTAGTCAATATGCTCAAAATATCACTGTGTACACCGGCATCCCGACATGGTCCAAAACCAGTTTACCGGATATTCGTATTGGCCAATTGGGAGGGAAAATAAAAATAGCTTTGAGTAATTTTACTCAAGACGATATCAGCAGCGATGCCTTTAGTTACCGGTTAGATTTGTTTCACTCTCCGCGCTGGGTCAAATTAGTCAAAGAGCAGGATAACTTCTATCTAATATTAAATCCCAATGTTATTTCAATTGAAGAGGTCGGCGCCTCCCAATCCGTTCGAATTATCGCTATTAGCGCACGCACTCATAAAACCAGCGTGCAGCTGTTAAGCATCAAGGTCTTACCCAATAACGATTTACCTAAACCTGCTTGGAAAGGACAGCCTCTTTCGATCGCGACAGTAGGTTTTCAACATGTGGTCGACGTAGAAGACTATATCAGCACCGGTATTCCCAACGACAAATTGACCATCAG
>JAFEDN010000103.1 GCA_018241585.1 Pseudomonadota bacterium
GATTAAAAACTCTTGGAATTCAGTTACTTGTTGATCTGAAGGACAGGTGTACCCAGCCCCAGGAAAAGAATTAAAAGGAATCAGATTGACTTTACATCTGATGCCTTCCAATAGCTCAGCTAATTCTTTGGCATGACTCAGATTATCATTTACTCCGGATAGTAAAACATACTCGAACAATACCACTTGCTTAGAGGTGGAGGGAAAATAATCCCGGCAAATGGGCAGCAATTCTTCCAAAGGGTACTTTTTATTTAAAGGCACCAATTGGCTCCTCAGAGCATTGTTAGGAGCATGTAAAGAGACCGCCAAGGAAACTGGGCTATCCTGCCGCAATTTTTTCATGGCCGGAGCCAATCCAGCGGTGCTGACAGTGACACGGTATTTTGATAAACCATAAGCACAGTGGTCCATCATTAAGTTTAAAGCCTCAATTACAGCTTCATAATTCAACAATGGCTCACCCATCCCCATCATCACTACATTTGAAATTTTTGGGACTCTAGACCATGCCCACCATAACTGGCCGATAATTTCCGCAGTGGTAAGATTACGGTTGAAGCCTGCTTGGGCTGTGGCGCAAAAACGGCAATTCAGGCCACAGCCCACTTGAGATGAAATACATAAAGTACCTCGCGCTTGTTCGGGAATGTAAACAGTTTCGATTGCATTGCCATCGTGTAAACGCAACAGCCATTTATAGGAACCGTCTTGTGATTGTTGTTGGTTAATCAGTTCTGGAATTTGCAAAATAGCCCGTGCTTTCAATTTACTACGTAGACGATTGTTGAGCGAATCCATTCGATCAAAGTCTAAAATTCTTTTTTGATGGATATATTGAACTAAAGTTTTAGCTCTTTCGGGGGATTCGTCCAATTCACTTAAAAAACGGGCCAGAGAGGATTGGCTGTAATTTAGTAAATTAAAGAATTGTGGATTACTCATTGATAGCGCAGATATCTTCCGGCTTAAAAAAGAAGCTGATTTCCTGTGCAGCATTACCGGGGGTATCTGAACCATGAACAGCGTTGGCGTCAATGGACTCTGCAAAATCGGCGCGGATCGTGCCTGGGGCAGCTTTTTTGGGGTCGGTATCACCAATTAGTTGACGATGCTTCGCGACTGCATTTTCACCTCTTAGAACAGAAATCATTACTGGTCCTTGAGTCATAAATTTCACTAAATCTTTAAAAAAAGGCCTTTGCCGATGGACGTTGTAAAAATCTTCTGCTTCTTGCCTAGTTAAATGCAACATTTTGGCGGCGACTATTTTTAAACCCGCATTCTCATAACGGCAATATATTTGTCCTATAACGTTTTTTTCAACTGCATCCGGTTTAATAATTGATAAAGTTTGTTCAACTAACATAAAGACGACTCCTCAGATATGCATTTTTAGAGCGCGTATGGTAGTATAATACAGCCATTTCCGCAATAGGAAGGAACCTTTTTGTTATGACTACTTTAACTAGTCTTGCGCAACTCCCGCTTCAGCGCGAGTTGCTTTCTGGTTTTGATCTGGAATTCTGCCAAAGCCAGAATTCCAGAATGAAGGGGAAGGTCGCTCCGCTCTCCTCCCCGTTGCGATCCCCCATCAGGAAAGGTTGAGAATCAGTATGGCTACTTTAACCAGTCTGCCTTTTATCTTGTTTTTAGTGGTTGTGGTCACTGCTATTGCTGAAAACGTCAATGTACCTTACCCTTTGCTATTGGTTATTACCGGCTTAATTGTTGGCTTTATCCCAGGTATTCCCAGTTGGCATCCTCCCAGCGATATCGTGCTAGCTTTATTTTTACCGCCAATTTTATTTTCTGCTGCCCGATTGATTTCATGGCAAGATGTAAAACAACATATCGGGATCATTACCTCACTTTCTATTTTTTTAGTACTTTTTTCGGCTATAGCAATCGCTTGGGTGTTATGCTGGCTGATACCAGGCATTCATTTTGCAACTGGATTGATTCTAGGAGCTATTATTGCACCTACCGATGTGATTGCAGCCCATAGTATTTTAACGAAAATGAATGTTCCCCGGCACATTACTCGTACAATTAAAGTAGAAAGTCTATTCAATGACGCATGCGGCATAGTACTTTATAAATCTGCACTGCTGTTGGCGGTTGGTAAATCCCTGACAGTTCCCGAGATCGGCCATCAAATATTGTTCATTGGGGCTGGCGGAATTATGATCGGATTATTATTTGCCTATATCTCCGGAATTATCATCAAACAGTTTTTAAGCCATTCAGAGAACCACTTACCCATTATCATGAGCTTGATTCTAGCATATGTTTCCTATTGGTTCGCTGAGAAATTAGGAGCTTCAGGAGTATTAGCGGTAGTAGCTGCAGGTTTATATCATAAAAAAACTGAACGTTCAGTCAGCGCCAGTATTCGAATCGCGGAAAAAACAGTATGGGATACCTTAATTTTCTTTTTGAACGGATTAATTTTTATCAGCATTGGTACGGAATTTCCTAATTATTTACACAGTGTCAGTTACCTTCCGATAAAAAATCTGTTGATGTTTTCATTCGCCACCATTATTTGTTTATTTATATTACGGCTAGTTTGGGTGGGTATTACCATCAGTATCGATCAACACCGGTGGCAAATGAAAACCGGGAGCTTTAGACAAACCACTAAAGCTTGGAAAAAAAGTCTAATTGTTTCATGGGCGGGAATGCGAGGTCTAGTTTCCTTAGCTTTGGCAATTGCTCTGCCACCTTTAACCTTGAGCAATCCAGCCGTTCCTATTCGAGAAATTATTATCTTTTTGACGATTATCACCATTTTATTCACTTTAATCGCCCAGGGACTTTCATTAAGACCGCTGATAAAAATTTTAGCTGTCAGTAAAAATCATGAAGATGATATGAAGAAGATCCGCGATGTGTACCAGCAATTAACCGAAAAAGCGCTAGTTCGAATTAACAGCAATGATTTTAACCCATCTCATCCAGACCTTAATCTACACGCCAAAGATATTGTGGTTACCCACTATAATAACCGTTTAAGGCACGCGCTCTCCCCTTCCAAACACTTACATCATCACAAACACGCAGAATCCTTGTTAGCGCGGATGTTGCAATTTGAAAGAGATATGTTGCTAAAAATGCGTGAAAACGACGAAATCAGCGAAGAGATTTATTTAAAAATTTTATTGAAACTCGACCGCGATGAGGTGAGCTTTTCGCCCTATAAATAAATATAGGTCTGTACTTCAGTAACAGCATCTATCGGTCAACTTAAGAATTTGGCTTGCTACTAAAAAATAAGCCAATAGATGCGCCCCTGCCACAAGGAAATAACTTGTGCACAAAATGCCGAAGTTGTCTGGACTTTTTGAAATTTATCTCTTAATATTATGATTTATTCATGCGCCCATTAAACCGACTTTGAGGCAATATTATGGTCTATCGATTTGCAAAAGTAGTATGCTCCATGTTTTTAACACTTGCCGCTTTGACCTGCTTGGCAGCGCCGGCAGCAACACCAGCTAATCTCACTAATACTCAAGCCGCTTTTAACCCGCAGCCGCCTCCTCTTAATGCCAAAGCATACGTATTGATGGACGCCAATAGCGGTGCAGTGTTGGCTCAAAATAATATGAATACCCGTCTTGAACCAGCCAGCTTAACTAAACTGATGACTGCTTATATCGCTTCCTCTGCTTTAAAACAGAATCAAATTAAGCTCGACGATATGGTCACCATCAGCGAAAAAGCCTGGAGAATGGAAGGCTCTAAGATGTTTGTCAAAGTTGGCGCCCAAGTCAGTGTCAAAGACCTTTTGGACGGCATCATTATCGCTTCAGGGAACGATTCCTCGGTAGCGCTGGCAGAACATATTGCCGGTACTGAAGATGCATTTGTACAAATAATGAATGAAACTGCTGCCCGTTTAGGTATGCAAAATACCCATTTTATGGACGCCACCGGCATGCCTAATCCGGATCACTATACAACCGCTTATGATTTGGCGCTGTTGACTCGAGCCATCATCAAAGATTTCCCAGAAGATTATTCGCGTTACAAACAGCAATGGATTGTGTACAACAATATACGTCAACCCAATCGCAACCGATTATTATGGAGAGATTCATCCGTTGACGGTCTAAAAACCGGCCACACCGAGGGCGCCGGCTACTGTTTAGTAACTTCAGCTTTAAGAAACGGCACTCGCTTAATTACCGTAGTTTTGGGTGAATCCAGCGACAACGGACGCACGGTGGATACTCAAGCTTTACTCAATTGGGGCTACCGTTTTTATGAAACCCATCAACTGTTTGAAGCTAATCAAACCATTGATGAAAAACAACAGCCTCGTGTCTGGTTTGGCAAAGATAAGTACGCTAAATTAGGTTTTAATAAAGCCGCCTATGTGACCATCCCGGTTAATCAATATAAACAATTGAAAATGACCATGACTCTGAACCCGAAAATCAATGCGCCACTGGTTAAGGGTCAAACTTATGGCACGGTGACAGTCACTTTGAACGGCCAACCATTAACCACTTTCCCAGTTGTGGCTTTGGAAGACAATCCCAAGGGCAACATCATTAGCCAAGGTTGGGACCATATTGCTATTTTATTTTCAAAGTGGTTTAGAGGTGTCTAAGGGCAATGGGGGTGAAGCCCCCTCTTTGCTTAAATTTCCCTGTGATTTTAGCATAAAAATTATGGGGAAAAATTCGCTTGAGTTTCCTCAGATTGTCAGCGATATCGTACGCCAGCACTTCCCTGAATTTAATTCAGATCAAATTCAAAGACGTTTTAGCCAATTCACTAATTACATGTCACTCACGGTTACGGTATACGCCCAAAGCCAAAAGCAACTGGACGAGTTGTACAAACACCTAACAAGCACCCCAGAAATTATGATTGTTATTTAAAGTCTGTTTATTAAAGTCCTCGCTCCTTATCCCTGTTCCCTCTCAAAACTGCTCAGTAAAAAGGCATACTTGATGAAAATTATTCAGTTTTAAGATAAATTTAATATTGTCTTTATAAAATACCCACTCATTTCGGATTTTATAAACCAGACACAGAAACAGAGTTACTATGAGTAAAGATTCTAAGCATGTATTAGTTAATAGCCTTGATTTAAAAAATTTAAGCTGGGATAAATTAAAAAATTTATTCAGTGAGCAGCGATTTGATTTTCCAAATTTAAAAAACATATCTTTGGAAATGGCTGCAAGAATTGAAGAGAGCAAAAATAATTTTTCTCTAGAAGATATCACCACCGAAATTGAACACTATAAGGAAATAATCGATAGAGAAGTATGGCATGGCGATACTTATCATGTAGATACATCTAAAGAACCCTATATTCTCAAATCACAAGTAACAGATATCGAATTGATATTATTGAATGCCTTAATGTCTAAATTGCAAAAACCAACTTTAGCATATTTTCTCAACCAACGTCGGTTGCTGCCTCGACGAAGCAGAATATTAAAGAAAAGGATCGGGGGTTTATTCGCTGCAGTCTTAAAGGAAGAGCAGTTGACCATAAAAACTTTTTTAAAAAAAAGTTGGAAAAATATAAAGGGACGAGAAACTCTGGTCCAAGCTGCATGTAATTGTTTAATAGAAAAATTAAGTGAATCAAAAGTTGAATTACAAGACCTAGCAAAAGTTTATCAACTCTATTTTGTTAACGATGATATTAAATCGATTGTTTTAAAAAAAGTTGAGGAAGAAGTGGCCGGGGGATCTTCCCACGAATTATTAACCGCTTTAGAATTATTCGCATATGTTAACGACGATGCAAGTTTCTGTATTGTGAAAGCACTTGTTGAAGGCCCAGACCATGAAAATTTAATCGATTTTTTGTCAAACTCCGATAACTTAAAGAAATTTGAAAATTGTATACCCAATGAGTTACGTTTCTTTAATTATCTTTTAGATCATCAAGCATTTTTATCCCCCCTATTAACTGAAAACTTGCTGATACGTATGCTTAAATTTTCTGAATTAAGAAAGCGTATTTTTAGTCAGCCTACTTTAAAAGGTAAGCTGAAAATCGCAACAATGGAGAAGCTGGCATTTGAAAGGCCTTTCCTAAGAAAGAATTTACTAGAAGAATTCAAATTATCTGGCAAAACAATTGCTGAAATGTTCAATCCCAAGTACCGCTTGGAAGAAGTTTCAGAAATTTTATTAAGCCAACATTTTTTAACTGAAGAAGTTAGCTTCCCAGCTTGGAAAACGCTTTTTGATACCTGCAAAACTCACACCAAAGTCAGAATAATAGCAAAGTGGGCCGATTCTGCGGATGAAATTCGTAGCCAAAGTATTATAAAAATCTGCAATTCTATAGGAAAAGATAACTTATATGCGCTATGTTTGACTCATAACTGGTTTGCTACCTGGATGATCCCCTTTCCTTCCGGCACTGAAGAATTATTTCCACCACATGAACGGGCAAAATTTGAGCTGATCAATCACTTCCATAATGAAATAAAGCAAACAGAAGATCAAGTTAAATTCAGTAGGTACGACGTCATTACCTTAATGAGACTTTTACATAATTTGGAGCATGATCTCTATTATGTCAGCCCTACAACCTCAAGTATTAATTATATAAGTCATTCCTTTAGTCATTTTTATCAATCACTATCGCCTAAAGGCGAAAGTTTGTTAAGCGGTTTGAAACCCTA
>JAFEDN010000104.1 GCA_018241585.1 Pseudomonadota bacterium
TTTTCAAAAATGATTGACATAGTGGATTTCCAAGATCAAAGCAAACACTGAGTTAATATTTGTTGGTAGCGTATTAAATCTTGCATATTCTTCGTTTCAGTCACACAAATCAGCAAGGTGTCTCCTAATTCCGGATAACTGCTTTGTAAAGATAAGCCACCTTGAATTCCGAATTTGGCTAATCCTTCTAAAACCGGTTGAACACCGGCTGGCAATTTGATCAAAAATTCATGAAAACAAGGCCGGGCAAATACTTTCTCCACTCCAGGAATAGTTAACAGTAATTCTTGCAATTCTAATGCTCGGGTGTGACAGGCTGCTGCTGTTTGACGAAGCCCTTGGGGTCCCAGCAAACTCATGTAAATGGTAGCAGCAGTGACTATTAAGCCTTGGTTGGTACAAATATTTGAAGTGGCTTTGGCTCTTCGGATGTGCTGCTCACGGGTTTGTAAAGTTAAAACAAATCCGGTTCTGCCTTCAGAATCCTGTGTCCGGCCCACAATTCGGCCTGGCAATTGCCGAACCAAACTTTTTCGGCAACACATAAAACCAAAATAAGGGCCGCCAGAAGCGAGCGGCACACCTAAGGGTTGGCCCTCTCCACAGACGATATCTGCGCCGGTCGAACCCCAACTTCCTGGCTCCTTCAATAAGGCCATTGCTAATGGATTGACGAGGGCAATCACCAAAGCGCCTTGTTCATGCGCCAAATCAGCTAATTCATCGACATTTTCAAGAGCACCGAAAAAATTAGGTTGGGGAATAATCAAAGCTGCCAAATCTTTGGCTGATTTTTTAACCAGCAAATCTGCTTGAATAATGCCAAGTTGAGGATCAAAATCCAACTCTTCTAAAATCACATCTTGTGGTTTCAATAAAGTTTGTAGCACCTGTCGGTATGCCGGATGAATTGTTCTTGGAACCCAAATTCGTTTATTGCCATTATTTTTTAAGCGCATAGCCATTAAAACAGCTTCTGCTAATGCGCTGCCACCGTCATACAAAGAAGCATTGGCGATTTCCATGCCCATCAACTGACCAATCATGGTTTGATATTCATAGATCAGTTGCAAAGTGCCTTGACTGGCTTCTGCTTGATAAGGCGTGTAAGCAGTATAAAATTCTCCCCTTGAGGTGATATCCCAAACCGCAGCAGGAATATAATGTTCATAAGCGCCTGCTCCCAAAAAATTACCGCCTAAAGAAAGTGGCGGTTGCCGTTCGTACATTAAACGGGAAATCGCGGCTTCATTTAAACCTGGGCTTAATTGCTCCAGACCAGTTCTAGGTATTTCAGCAGGAATTTCATCGAAAAGCTCAGATAGCTCTTTGAGATTTAAACTCTTTAGCATTTGATCAGTATCAACCGTGGTATGCGGTATAAATGGCATTTTATTCACCTTTAAAGTAGCGAAGGGTAAGCACTAATGCGTTTTAACTAATTACTCCCTTCTACCATAATTTGGTATTTGTGGGCATCTAGTAATTTTTCCAGTTCAGGAGCGTTATTGATTTTTAACCGAAATAGCCAGCCATTTCCGTAAGGGTCCTGATTAACTAGCTCTGGATTTTTCCGCAAACTCTCATTAATGGCGATCACCGCACCATCCGCAGGACTGTAAACATCGGCAGCTGTTTTCACAGATTCAACCACTGCCAATTCCTTGCCCGCGGTAACTTGTTTATTCAACTCAGGTAATTCGACATACACCAAATCACCCAGTTGATGTTGAGCATGCTCTGTAATCCCTACCGTGATGGTATTATCTTTTTCGATCTTGACCCATTCGTGGGTGCTTGTATAACGAAGCTCATTTGGATATTGATTCATAATGATTCCTTGATTCTGGTTTATTAATACTTTGTCGTTTGAAGAAAGGGAGCGCGGTGACTTGCACGGGAACCATTTTATTACGGACCCCAACAGTAAATTGCCCCCCGCTACCCGTAGGGATTCTCGCCATAGCAATCGAACAATTTAAAGTAGGCGAATAACCCCCGCTGGTAATTTCGCCGGCCAGTTCGCCATCGATGTAAACTCGTTGATGATTTCGTAACACGCCGCCTTCGGATAAAATTAACCCCACTAAGCGGCGAGGGACCCCTTGCTGTTTTTGTTTAGCTAACGCTTCTTTGCCAATGAAATTTCGATTAGAATCTAACCAAGCTACTGTCCATTCTAAATTAGATTCTGCCGGTGTAGTAGTTTGGTCCATATCTGAACCATATAAATTTAATCCAGCTTCCAATCGCAAAGTATCTCTCGCTCCTAAACCAATGGGTGGGACACCGTTATCTATCAGCTTTTTCCATAACGGAATGATTTCAGAACTGGGTAAGATTATCTCGATGCCATCTTCTCCGGTATAACCAGTTTTTGAAACCTGCCAATTATCGTGAACAAAAAAATGGAAAGGTTTTAATTCCGGTATTTTTGCAGCTAACGGTTTTTCCAACAAAGAAGATAGTTTTTCGATAGTCATCGGCCCCTGAATGGCTAACATAGCCAAATCCCAACGTTGTTTGATGGCGACTTGATAAGCACCGCTTAGTTGATTAAGCCATTCTAGATCAGCGCTGCGGCGGGCAGCGTTAATCACCAATCTATAAGAATCCGGTTGCAACCGATAAACAATCAAATCATCGACAATGCCTCCGCGGACATTGAGCAAACAGGTATAAAGCGCCTTACCATTTTTATTTAATTTACGAACATCATTGGCTAAAGCGTAACGTAAAAAAGCCTCCGCTTCTGCACCTACAATGTCGACTGCGCCCATATGCGAAATATCAAAAACACCGATATTTTTGCGAACTTGATGATGTTCCGACACTTGTGATCCATAGTGCAGTGGCAATGACCAACCGGCGAAATCCACCATCAAACCACCCAACTGTTTATGGAGATCAAAAAGCGGTGTTTGTTGAGGCATGCAATTCTTCCTTATTTTTTCTATTTCTACATAGTAACGAATTTTTTCCTCCTTGCGAACCCCATCTATAATTGAATTTTCATTTGACAATATTTGATTAAACTGATAACAATATTTTTTGACCTTTAATTTAACAAATATAATTACAGGGAGTAATTTATGAATGGTAATTTTCACGGCGAGTATAAATTCGAACCACTAAATTTTCCAAAACCACCTAATCTTCGTACCTGGAAATCAGGGAAAGGAATAGAAACCAAGCGTGGTGCAATAATCTCAAGAGAAGTAGATAGTTATTTGGATGAGATTAAAGGTAAATACCAAATATCGAATAATAGTATCGCTCGAGACTTTTATAATTTAATTAACAATGGTTTTGCTAAACCTGATCAACCTGACGGTTGGGAGGTTTTTAAAGAAGAAGCTGCCGGCTTTCTCAATTCAAAAGGCAAGAATTGGGACAATCCTGAACAGCAACAAAAAGATATCAAAAACAAAATGTGGAAGGCGCTTTGGGCCAAGCGTTCTGAACTATTTTATTCGGGTTCAACGACGATTGCAGCGCTGTATTCCCTTTTCGGTCTCCCTATTTATGCACTCATACCCTATGGCGCCTTGCTAACATTTTTGTTCCCCTGGTCTGCTATCAATAATTATAACGGTATTGATCCTGCAGACGTCCTCAAAATGATTGCCCCTGGTATTCGAATTGGTTCACAAAAAATTATCGGCACGGATTGTTCAGAATACCACGAAACCGAGGATAAAGATTCAATTCATTTTAAGCTGGTTTGGGATGATACTTTTCTTCCCGATTGCGAAACGTTTGATCAAGAAAAACTTAAGATGTATAACAAAGTACTTCGAAGTTGGTTTGAAAGAAAAGCGAGACATTGGGAGTGGCCAACCGTTGCTAAATTAAAACGAACAATTAATTTTTTCACATTTTTCATTACTAATAACTGTGGAGGAATAGCCAATGGATTGATAGTACAACAATTCTTATTGCTCATAAGCAGCTGGCTGAAAAAAAAGTGCTGTGATGAAAATGAATATTGTAATTACAGCATCGAAAGTTTTTTTTTCATGGTTACCTTATTTGCAATAAATTTCTTTAGAGTATTGGGTTATGAATATTATGATTTATTTACTACCGAAAGCATTGAGCATAACTTAGATACTTTCTGTACTTCAGATAACGCCATTACAGAAACTTCAGAAATTAATCCTTGGGGCGCTACGGAAGCCAGATTGCAATATTATTCTAACGGCTTTGCACGTGCCGCTACTATTGGTTTAGGTTCTTCAGATGTCACGGAAACCGGAATCAAAGCAGCTCCCACCCAGTCAAATTTTGATATTAAAGATTACCCAGCGTTACAATATACGGGTATAGGAGTTACCGGTTTAAGCGGTCTTGATAATACTCTTAACTCAAGAATGAAGGGAGCGGATAAATTCGTCGCCCCTGTTACATTTGATGGTCCGGTTGACATACTCACTATAAAAGCTCCTGACCTTAAGATTTTTGGCGAGGAAATAAAACGGGTTCAGGTTACCCCATCAGAAAAATGCTGGGCATTCGGCTGGTCCATGATACATGGTGCAAGCTGGGGCATACCTTTAACACTTGGTTTAGCACTATTCACCAACACCGGCATACCTGGATCGATTGCTGCAGGTGTCGGACTGCTGATAACTCGAGCTTTCATAAATTTTAATGCTGAAACCCGACATGTATTTATCAGTAAATTAAGAGCGGCTGCCAATCAAAAAATTATCCAAGCAAAAAATAAGTCCATTCAGATTAATGTCCGCAATACCGATGACCCCATACAAGACTTCAAAGCGGGAGTTCAAGAAGCGCTCAAAAGAGGTACTTATGATATCAATGGAAATGAGGAACTGACTGTCGAAGACGTAACCAGACTGAATTTGTTTCTCAATATGATGGATCAATTGCAACGGATACTTGGAAGAGGCGGAAGCGTGGGTCAGTTGTTAGGAAAGGGCGCCACGATTACGATGATTTTAATTTTAGGAATAATCTTTAGTTTGGCGTTCATTACTCCAGCCATTTGCGAACTGCAAACTTATGCTAAAAGCACACTTCGTGTGTTAATAAAATGGATCAACCACATGAGAGAGCTGGCAGGTACTCCTCTTACTGACAACAGAGCAGTGTCAGAAGATCAAAAATCGGAGCTCAAAGACAAAGGTTGTTGTACACGTGTTAAACATTCAGTAGCAAGGGGAGCTGTCTACTGGTTTTCCTGGATTTTCCAAAAAGAAGGCAAACCTGTCGCCGGCATTACCAACGTACCTCTGACTATTTGGTGGAGCGGGTGGTGGAACTATACCAGAACCGAAGAAAAACCGACACCAACCCCTCCTGTAAAAGGCTGTCTGACACGCTGCCGAGAACGTTTAATGGGTAGAATGGCATCGAGACCAGGCGATGATCCACTAACTAATGGCCATCATTATCAGCCACTAAATAGTTAGCCAACGGCGGCAAATCACCTTGCCGCCAGGTAGATGAGAATGTCGATTTGCCGTATTACGGGTATATAATAGAAAATAGCTGCTGGACTCCGCTCCCGAACAAAACTGTTCAGTCATGTCCTGCAGTTATTCCAGCTATGAAATTATGCTATGAATAAAAATTTATGATACTCATTAACCATAGAGAAATAGATAGGTTGAGTAAAAATACTGCTAATTACGCGCTCAAATTTAGTGGCATGTCCCCAAAAATCATAACCATCAAAAAGGGTGGTTCCCCATTGGCTTAATTTTAGCTGGAGGTGTAATTATCGTCTGCAAATATTTTCTAGGCGAGATTTCGGTTTGTGATCTTCATGCTCGCTTGATTAGTAAATCAATTTGTTGATCAATCGTTAAGGCTGGTTTATTAAACATAGGGCGACGAATTTCCTGATCCTGACGAAGTAACCCCCGTGGTACGCATCGTTGAGAGGCGTGAAGGGATTATTAACTTATCCAAATTCTTATGTAATAAGTCAGATAATCAAAAAAGAAGATTAAAAAAATGCAAAAACCTATATACGTTGAGTAAAAAAAAATGTTGCTAATGACACGCTCAAATTTAGTAGCGTGCATCCGAAAATCATACCCATTAAAAAGACGGCCTAACCCCGAGTTTTTTCTGAGAAACCATTTTGGTGCCGCCATTCCCATAGCATAGCAAATGGTTTTTAAAATCCTCCCATAACCCAGCATATCAAACTTATTTCCAAATTCCGCATCGAGTTTTTGAGGCAAAAAGTATATGACAAATGGCAGGACACATAAAGAAATGAACGACAAAAATAAAGAAAAAAAAATAGTTGAAACTTCAATAATTGCTGTTACTGAAGAACGGGGCGGTTTAAAAGGAGGAAAGATCATTGATGATCCTCGCTCATTATCAATTCGTACCCTTCTCGTATTCCCACCTTAGCTAAATACTCTACACCAACAGAACCAGCAAAACCAATTAAAATGACCCAACCTGGTCCAGGGATAAATATAAGTGCAGCTCCAGCTGCAGCTAGGCCAGCCATATAACCCATCCCAATTCCCCCGGCCTCTTCCAGTCCCTTTTCAATCCAATCTCCACCGCGCTTGTATGTGCTATAAGTTTCTAGTGCTTCCAAGCCTATATCCAAGCATAGACAATATCTGCCAAGGAATTTCGCTCTTCGAGCCATTTTAGTGACTACTCTA
>JAFEDN010000105.1 GCA_018241585.1 Pseudomonadota bacterium
CATTGATTTATGTGAAAAAACGGGGCAATTCAATTATTTTGATGAATTTTTACGGGACACTCAATGAGTGGATTAATCGATAACCATTTATCAAAAAAAGCCTGGATTACTACTGAAGATTACTCAGCTTTATATGCCCATTCTATTACTGATCCAATCCATTTTTGGGCAGAGCAAGCACAGTATTATTTAGACTGGTTCCAACCTTGGCAGCAAGTTCTGCAAGGCGATTTCTTGAATCCACCGGTGCAATGGTTTAGTGGAGGCGTATTAAACGCTTGTTCAGTGGCCGAATTGATGATGTGCTCAATGTTTCCGGGCATCGGCTTAGTACGGCTGAAATTGAAAATGCTCTGGTAGTTCATCCGGCCGTGGCCGAAAGTGCGGTGGTAGGAATTGAGCACGCTGTCAAAGGACAGGCGATCTATGCCTTTGTGACTCTACTTTAACAAATCCGAACGTGATTTCTGAATTGGTCCATGATTGCAACGCACTTTTAATTCATTAGCTTGATTAATTTTGCTCTCTTTTAGCGTATGCTCTCTGGACCGCAGCACGATTGTGTATACACTGTACCCAGCGATTAATATTTGGAAAGTCCTCTAAATTTTGGGACTGCCATTTATGATAGGTGATCCATGGATAGATCGCCATATCGGCTATAGAATAATCATCAATAATAAATTCCCGTCCGATTAAACGTTTTTCTAATACGGTATACAAACGCTTGGTTTCTTTCACATATCTTTCTATAGCATAAGGGATTTTTTCAGGAGCATAGTGTGTAAAATGATGATTTTGTCCGGCCATCGGTCCTAAACCTGCTACTTGCCAAAACAGCCATTGTAAGGTTTCGAATCGGTTTCTAAAGTTTGGTGATAAAAAACGACCGGTTTTTTCAGCTAAATAAATCAAAATAGCACCAGATTCAAATATCGATATCGGTGGTCCTCCGTCGGCAGGATGGTGATCTACTATCGCTGGGATTTTATTATTGGGAGATATTAGCAAAAATTCTGGGGAAAATTGCTCATTTTTGAAAATATCTATTTTGATAAAGCGATACTCCAGTGTGCTTTCTTCTAAAAAAATCGAAATTTTATCGCCATTCGGCGTGGGAAAATAATATAAATCAATCATAAAATCCTCTTTCTGCAGCACAACAATCAGAGTCGATTTATCAATATTAACATTTACTAGCCGTTGCTGAAATCACCAGACGATTTTCTGAGCCAAAAATGGACGTTATCTGATTTTATCAGGCGCTCTGGCTCCGCTCACCTCCCACTTGCGACCGCTGATCCGGTAAGGATTTTATTGAAAATTATGCTGTTATCAGCATTATTTTTTCCGCGAATCAACTCAATGCCTACATAACCAGAATCGATAGTTTGGCATAACCACCAGTCTACATAACTCAAGATTCGCTTGTTTGGCTTTTTTTTCAGCTAATTCTAATATGTATTGACCAATACCTAATCCACAAAATTGTTCCTGCAGCACAATGGCCTCAATAAAAAGATAATTCAATTCCATTTTGAACCATAAATAACCAGCTTTTATGTGACCATTCACCATAACCCAGTCTATTTGATCGCCTTGATTATAACCTCTTGCTATATCCTCTTCTTTATAAAGTGGCGGCAGCATAGCTACAGGTAAATTTAGTTTTTCCATTGATTGATAAAAATGAATTTTATCGAATTCAATGAGTTCAAGAAATTCATTTTTCGATATAGACTTTGTAGTAATGTTCATGACACAATTATCATAATAGTAATTGCGTTGATCGGCTACAGTTGAGGTTTACATGCAATATAAACAATTAGGTCATTCTGGAATAAAAGTTCCAGTCCTAAGCTTTGGTGCAGCCACATTTGGCGGAACTACAGAATTCTTTAAAGCCTGGGGTTCCTCGGACGTAAGAGAAGCAACTCGCTTAGTAGATATTTGCCTAGAGGCTGGGGTAAATTTTTTCGATACGGCTGATGTTTATTCTCAAGGTGTTTCAGAAGAAATTCTTGGCCAGGCTATCGCTGGGCGGCGTGACCAGGTATTGATTTCTACTAAAGCCACCTTTGCAATGGGCGAAGGCCCTAATGCTACCGGTTCTTCTCGTTATCATTTAATCAAAGCCTGTGAAGCCAGTTTAAAACGGTTAAAAACAGATTATATTGATATTTATTTTATGCATAGTTTCGATCCGATCACCCCAATCGAAGAAGTATTATCCACTCTAAATCTTTTAGTTAATAGTGGTAAAGTGCGCTATATTGGTTGCTCTAATTTTTCCGGATGGCAATTGATGAAATCGCTGGACATTTCTAAGCAATACGGATTATCACGCTATATATGTCATCAAGTTTATTACTCGTTGATCGGCAGAGAATTTGAATGGGAATTGCTACCGCTGGCTTTAGATCAAAATGTTGGAACCATGGTTTGGAGTCCCCTGGGTTGGGGAAGATTAACCGGCAAAATTCGCCGTGGTGCTCCTCTTCCCAAGGTCAGCAGATTACATGAATCAGCCAGTGCAGGTCCTCCAGTGGAAAATGAATATTTATACCGAGTAATGGATGTTTTGGATCAAATTGCCAAAGAGACGGAAAAAACTGTCCCTCAGTGTGCTTTGAATTGGTTATTGCAAAAACCATATGTCAGTAATGTAGTGGTAGGCGCCCGCAATGAAGAGCAATTAAAACAAAATCTAGGGGCTTTAGGTTGGCAATTATCTCCAGAACAAATAGCCAGGCTAGATGCTGTGAGTGAGACAACGCCAATTTATCCTTATTGGCATCAAAAAGTACATCCAGCTCGGCCATAGACGATAATTATTTTTGTAACCGTTCACGAGAATGAATACGCCTACGCAGAACGGCCAATTTTTCGTCAAATATAGCGATTAATAAAGTTTTGCAACAGAGCTGCTGGTGCTAGAATTGTCGACGCTTGAGCTGGAACCGGCACTAGAACTAGAACTCGTATGGGTTACCAGACTTAATCTTCGCAATGGAGTGACCGTCTCAACTTCGATTTCAGGCAGGTACCATTGAAACCGAAAGTCAGGAAGTTTCAAACCTTGATAAGTTTCAGCTAAGGTTTTAATCTTTTTAAGCAACAGCTCATCAGTCACAAAACCTTGCTGCTTATGATCTTGAATCATAGCGCAAGTTTCACTATCTTCTATCGAGGCTGTTACAAACTCATAATCAGATCTGCCATCATAACCCGTTTCTATACGATTTTGGCAAGCGCTATAGATCGCTTCGAGAATATCACCATGCTCCAGTCCAATACGCCCTTCTGGCAGCGCATCAATTTTCGCTAAAATTTTACTCTCCGGCACAGGATCGCAACTAGTTAAAGCAAAAACTGCTACATCATTAGAACAGTGCATGCGAGCCATCACATTAAGGGAAAATCCTTTATCGATTATTAAAATACACTCACCTTCCTCCACTAATCGCTGATAAGCGTAAACTCGAAATTGGCACACTTTATAAATTGGTTTTGCAAGTAAACAGCTCAAACTAAAAGATTTTTGCTCTGCATGCATTAAAATTATATTTTTATAAAACAAAGAACCTACCGGCCCCTCCAGTTCGGTTAATGGACCTTCTGGTTGCATGACCACACAATAAATACCACGCCTTAGGTATTGTTCCTCTCGGGGAAGGAGCAGGTAGTCTTTAATGTCATTGGTAAAAATTTTAATAGTTTCCTCTAAAAGTTCGTTATGGTATCTCTTCAAAGTCCAAGGTGTTAATTGATCAAAGTTTTCATTAGATAAAGCTGATGCAGGCCAAGTCAATAAATCAATCTGTTGTTGCAAAATTAAGAAAAACCCATTAAAAAATTCTGGAATAAAATTAATAAAATTTATGTAGCGATCATCATCCAGTACACAGATATTTTTCTTGGATTTCTTATGCTCTGGGACACAAGCTAATTCATTGAAAGGATCATCATCGAGCACAGCAACATTTTTCGGATTTTGGAAAAGTTTAGAGATATAATCCTCGTGGCTTTTATCAGATGGAAAAAACGAAAAATTCATCATTGTTTCTAATGCAGTTAAGAAACTGGTGATTGGCTTGTGCCAATTTTTCTGGTCGTTAACGGGATATTGAACAAAAGCATCTCGTGAATTTTTAATGAATTTGGCAAAGTGTCGCGCAACATTAAAAATTTTTAACACTGATTGCCAATTTTTTTCCTCAATCAGTAACTCTTGTTCTGTTTGGCTGGCAATAGCATTAAAAAATTGCATTCCTAAACATTGAAGATATAATTTTTGATGCCAATCATTTTTTCGATTTGGCTGTTTTTTTGTTTCCAGAGACCACAACAAAATTTCGGAAGGGTCTAAAGGAATGTCCCGAGGAGTAAAAGTTGCTAACTTAGTCTCAGCCGCTATCGGTCGACTCAACACCGAGATTAACTTTTCGATATCAGATATTACTGGTTTTTGAAACCCATCAAAAGAATAAGATGTATCCGGAACACAGGAAAGCTTTGGAGGTCCTCTTAGCATAGTTAGAATATAGCGTTCAAAACTCTTGACAAAATCTTCTAGTGATTGTTCTATAATCTTTTGAAGATATTCTATCAGTTCAGCTTGAATTGATTGTAAATTACTGACAGAAATCTCGATTGCTTCGATTTTCAACTGTAGTAATAGTAAGCTAATAAAACTATGAATATCATAAGCCTTAGCGAATTCAGGATTTGTAAAAAATTTAGCAGAGGTCAGCTTGCTTTCAATCAAGAAAGTATCAATCAACGGCGTCAAGCTCAACAGATTTTTTGACTCTTTTTCTTCTATTTTCGGGCTACTTTTGCTCACTTCTTTTCTCTTTATTTTAGCTATAAATTCTTACTAGCTGGTCCGATTATATCATAATTTCAAAAAATATAGCACTGCCTATGCGAAGAACCACCTTAACCTACCATCTGGAAGTTGGAGGGGCGTGAGTCCACATCTCGTGCTGTTCTGGTTGCATTTTTAAGGAATGAGTGAAATGAATAAAAATTGGTAGCGGTTTTTAAACTATCACCAGTCCTGCAAAAACAGCTTTGCAATACTTTACAGCCACTGTCGACAACGGTTCGTACTAGGGTGACATTTTTATAGAGTAAAAGAGTAAAACCTACCATTCCCACTATCATGGCTCCCGCAGCAGAGGGAGTTAGCCAGGATTCGGCTGATGATACGCTGGAACCGGGAAGTGCGGAATGATCTGAAGTATCGACTGTTGTTGCCAATGAATGATCTTTAATCACTTCGAGGGAATTAGCAGCAAAATTCCATCGCTCAAGTGAACTTTTTTTGCGAGCCAAAGCCTTCTTTCTAACGGAGGGCTGAACTTGTAAGCCTTGACCATTATTGTACTGTGCATTGGTATGGCATAATTTATCCTGACAATATTCTTGCCAAATCAAATTTTGTACTTTGTACAGTGCATCAGTCGAAATATTGTTTCCCTGTAAATATAATGTTTGTAACGCAGAATGAGGAAAAATATTTGCTAACTCAACAGCGCTGATATCACTTAAATTATTATTGATTAATTCTAAATAGTTAATCATTGTCAGCGGTAAAATTTTACATAAAGCCGTTATGCCTAAATCACCTATTTGGTTATAATCTAACTGGATTTCTTCCATTTTTGAGTTTGATAAAAACGGGGCTAATGCAATGATACTACTATCGGTTAAATTAACGTCACTCATTATAAGGGTATTAACGTTGCCGAGACCAGGTCCTAATGAAGTTAGAGAATCACTAAAATCGCTGCTATAAATCCCAAAAGTTTTGATAGCAGAAGCAGCTATTGCTGGAGCCAGTTGTGAGACTAACTGCGGACTTAGATTAATTTGTTCAAAAAGCAGTGTGGTAATTGTAGTAGATGGTAAGTTGTCGGCTAAAATTTGCATACTGGTATTGGTAAAAGAACTTAAACGTAAGTCAAAGTGCTGAATGTTAGTTCGATTGAGCTGTTTAAATAAATCGATCAGTCCCGCATCTCCAGCGTAACTACCAATTGTCAGTATCTGCAACGGTAAAGTAACTAGACTAGCAGTTAATGTTATTAATCCTTGATCAGTCACGCTTTTGCTATTTAAACACACTGTATCCAACAAAGAATTTTGGATAACTTGTGCAAAAAATTTAGCTCCCTCATCCGTAATAAAATCACCTTCTATCCACAATTCTGTTATCAGAGGGCTATTTTGTATAACCTTGGCTAGAGCATATACCGTATCATCGCCTAGTAACGGACTGGACAAAGCTAAGCGCTTGATAGACATGCTGGATAAAGTATTTGTTATTGTTACCCCAGCTTCATCACTAAAATTCATATTAAACAAATAAAAACGATTAACATTAGTGATATTTAACATATCAGCAAGAGCTTCAATACCAGAGTCATTTATATTAGGAAATGTAAGCTGTAATTTAGTCAATTGATTCATATAAGGTAATACTTCGATTAAGTATTGCAAACCCTGGTTAGTTAAACCTTTTCGTTCAATTCGAACTGTATCGTCTGAAACAAAATGGACAGATTCTATATTCGATGTGTATCAATCACTATCGCCTAAAGGCGAAAGTTTGTTAAGCGGTTTGAAACCCTAAT
>JAFEDN010000106.1 GCA_018241585.1 Pseudomonadota bacterium
CGCTAAAAAAATGTTTATAGAAAAATTAGATTTGGAAGAAGAAGTAGCTGACTTATTAGTAAATGAGGGGTTCACTCATCTAGAAGAGATCGCTTACGTTCCTGCTTCTGAATTATTAAAACTGGAAGGGCTCGACGAAGAAGTAGTCAATGAACTGCAGCAACGGGCTGGGGATGTGCTATTGACTCAAGAAATTGCTACTGAAACTGCCCGCACTGGGCCGCAGCCTGCTGAAGACCTGTTATCTGTAGAAGGCATGACTGAGCAGTTAGCATTTAGATTAGCAGAAAAAGGGGTCAATACCCGAGAAAAATTAGCTGAGCAAGCAGTCGATGAATTAACTGAATTGCTTCCCGACCTGAGCGAAAAATTAGCTGCTAAATTAATTATGCATGCCCGCGCTCACTGGTTTGAAGAGAGTAAACGATAAATATTCAAGAGTCTAAATATGGTCACATCAATCTGGTGCCTGTTTAGCAGTAAAAGAGGTAAAAATGGCTGATATTAGCATCATCGAACTGGCTAAACTGATACATTCTACGCCGGAGCGCTTATTAGAGCAGCTTAAGGAAGCGGGCGTGCCTGTTAATAATATAAAACAAAGTATTACCCCCGACCAAAAAAGACAATTATTGATGCATTTACAAAAGGTCCGCACTGCTTCTTCTAGTGATTCAACCGCTCCTGTAGAAAGTGCCACGCTCTCAAAAAAACGTCCCAAAATTACCTTGCAACATAAAACCGTCGGTGTGGTAAAGCAGGGGAAGAAAAGTGTCAATGTTGAATTCCGTGCCAAAAAAACTTTTACTAAGCCGACCGCTCCAACCCAGACCGAGCAAGCCACAGAGCCAGCCGCTACCAGTACGCCGCCTGCTACCTCTAATCAAGAGGAACAGGTTGAAAAAACCATTGAACCAGCTACTGCATCAGTAACCGAAACCCCTGCTGTAGCTCCCATCGAACCCGCAGCCAAAGTAGAAGCAGACGAATCAGTTGCTCGGAAGAAAAAAGAAAAGGGCCGCAGGGAAACACGTGAAGCGCGCAAACCTTTTCGTCCAGAATTGATGATCGAAGAAGAAACTGAAGGGGAAGAATTTTTTAATAAATCCAAAACTTCAAAACGCAAAAAGAAAGTGTCCAAAGAATCGGTTATTGCTAAAAGCACCGCAGTATTGGAACAAAGCTTTGCCAAGCCTACAGCACCGATTATCAAGGATATTCCCATTCCTGAATCAATTTCGGTAGCTGATTTGGCTAAAAAAATGTCGGTAAAAGCGGCGGAAATCATCAAAATAATGATGAAAATGGGCGCTATGGCCACCATCAACCAAATATTAGATAAGGATACAGCAACTTTAGTGGTTTCAGAAATGGGTCACAATCCTGTGCCTACCCAGACCACTGTGGAAGAAGATTTTATTCTAAGTGAAGAACTTTCCACCATAGAACCGATTAGTCGAGCTCCGGTGGTAACGATCATGGGCCATGTCGATCATGGCAAAACTTCATTATTGGATTATATTCGCCGCACCAAAGTCACCAGCACTGAAGCAGGCGGTATTACTCAACATATCGGCGCATACCGAGTTCAGGTTGAAAAAGGCGCTATCTGCTTTTTAGATACTCCGGGTCATGAAGCCTTTACCGCCATGCGCGCTCGAGGCGCTCAATGCACGGATATTGTGATCTTAGTGGTCGCTGCGGATGATGGCGTTATGCCTCAAACTATTGAGGCTATTCAACACGCTAAAGCCGCCAAAGTACCCATCATTGTTGCAATCAATAAAATGGACAAACCCGAAGCTGACCCAGATCGTATCCGTAACGAGCTTTCTCAACATGGTGTGCTTTCTGAAGAATGGGGTGGTGAGACCATGTTCCAACCTATTTCTGCAAAAACTGGCCAAGGGGTATCCGATTTATTAGAAAGAATTTTATTACAAGCCGAAGTACTCGAGCTCAAAGCGGTGCCAACTGGTCCTGCTAAAGGAGTGGTGATTGAATCCCGTTTAGATAAAGGTTTAGGCCCAGTCGCTACGGTACTGATCTTGCGCGGCGAATTAAAAAAGGGTGATGTTGTTTTAACGGGAAGAGAATACGGACGTGTCAGGGCCATGATTGGTGATAATGGTCAGGAACGCACTGAGGCTGGACCTTCTACTCCCGTGGAGCTTTTAGGTCTATCCGGTACACCGATTGCAGGTGATGAAATGAATGTGGTAAATGATGAGCGTAAAGCCCGTGAGATCGCTCAATTTCGTCAAGGCAAATATCGGGAAGTACGATTAGCTAAACGAAAAACAGCACATTTAGAAGGTGTTTTTGAGCAATTGCAGGAAGGTAAGCGTGCTGTATTGAATGTGGTGCTTAAAGCAGACGTTCAAGGTTCCGTGGAAGCCATTAGTGATTCTTTAAACAAAATAACTTCTGATATCGCTAAGATTAATATCATTTCCAGTGGCATTGGTGCAATTACCGCTTCGGACATTAATTTAGCAATTGCCTCACAAGCAATTGTGATTGGTTTTAACGTTCGTGCTGATGCCACCGCCAGACAAATAGCATCCAATGAAAATGTAGATTTACGTTATTACAGCATTATCTATAATTTGCTTGATGAAGTGAAATCGGCGCTCAGCGGTTTATTATCTCCCACCAAGCAAGAGAAAATTGCGGGTATTGCTGAAGTTCGAGAAGTGTTTAGAGCGACTAAACATGGCACTATTGCCGGCTGCATGGTTACCGAAGGCTATTTGAAACGTACTTTACCGGTACGAGTGCTGAGAAACAATGTAGTGATATTCGAAGGGCATTTGGAATCCCTGCGCCGGTTTAAAGACGATGTCAGTGAGGTTCGTCAAGGCAATGAATGCGGCATCGGCATAAAAG
Organism: Pseudomonadota bacterium; assembly: GCA_018241585.1. Taxonomy (GTDB): domain Bacteria; phylum Pseudomonadota; class Gammaproteobacteria; order Coxiellales; family Coxiellaceae; genus JAFEDN01. Next base: position 2,890 of record JAFEDN010000106.1, read on the forward strand.
GGTACAATGATATCCATGCGGGTGACCAAGTGGAAAGTTACGAAATCGTCACTGTAAAAAGAACACTCTCTTAGGAATTCAATGTCAGGTAAGGTTACCAAGAGAACTCGCCAAGTGGCTGACATGATCCAACGAGAGCTTGCTACAGCTTTGCGGCAGGAAATTAAGGACCCGCGTTTAACGAATGTAGTGATTACTGACGTCGTTGTCACTCCCGATTTAAAATTAGCCAAAGTTTATTTTAGCTTACTCAATGAAAATGAATTACCTGCTGCACAGGCCGCGTTGGATAAAGCTTCCGGACACTTTCGCCATCTTATCGCCACGCGTATGGAGCTTCGTTATACTCCTGCTCTGCATTTTTATTATGATCAAACTATCGTCAATGCTGAGCACATGGATCAATTATTAAAAAAAGTCCCGATCAATGACCAAGAAAAATGAGGGATTGGAAGGTATATTGCTGTTGGATAAACCACTGTACCTTTCTTCAAATAAAGCACTGCAAATAGTTAAAAAATTATTGGGGGCAAAAAAAGCCGGGCATACCGGCACTTTAGACCCTCTGGCAACCGGCATGTTGCCAATCTGTTTCGGTCAAGCCACCAAGTATGCTGAATATTTATTAACTGCTGATAAAACCTATCAAGTCAAAGCTCAATTAGGTAAGCGAACCGCCACTGGAGATAGTGAAGGAGAGGTCATAGCCACTCGCCAAGTTCCTTTAATTTCGCTTAATGATTTAGAAAAATTACTAGATCATTTTCGAGGTGAAATTGAGCAAATTCCCCCGATGTTTTCAGCGTTAAAACAAGCTGGTCAACCTCTATATAAATTAGCCAGAGAAGGTAGAACTGTAAATCGGCCACCACGTAAGGTCACTATTTATCGTTTGGAAATATTAGATTTTTCCAATGATACCATTTCCTTAGAGTTAACTTGCAGTAAAGGGTGTTATGTTCGTACCATTATCGATGACCTGGGGGAATTAATCGGTTGCGGAGCTTATATTACAGAGTTACGCCGCACTCGGATCAGTCATTTCAGTCCAGAAAAAATGATTCCATTAGAATTTTTACAACAACAAATAAAAAGTTTTTCCTTGGATACTCTGAATCAATATCTCATACCGTCTCATTTAGCCCTTACACATTTGCCGTTGGTTACGCTCAGTAATGATGATGTTGCTCGAATCCAACAAGGAAAAATGGTGATGATTGAAGATGCTGTGACAAAGGGAGTTGTGGTATTACTCAATGGGAATCAAGAGTTTCTAGGATTGGGAGAAATACAGCAAGAAAGACAATTAAAACCGAAAAGACTGCAAACAACTTAGAAAATTTATAATATTTTCGTAACTCCCTCCTCGATTGTTATGGTGTATTTGCTTTTAAGCGCGAATTCTGAAGAGTGATGTTTTCAGACGATATATATTCTGATAAAATATGCATTGTTTCTGGATGAGCTTTAACTGGTTAGGAAATTAGTGTATGTCTAAGATAAATCCGCGGGTTGATTTTGCATTTAAAATTTTATTTGGCAGCGAAGAAAATATTGATATCTTGCTGCCCTTCGTAAATTCTATTTTAACGCTGCCCAATCCCATAACCGAGCTGACCTTGCTCAATCCTTATAACCATAAAACTCATACCTCTGACAAATGGACTATTTTAGATATCAAAGCAAAAGATAATAGCAACCAATGGTATAACATTGAAATGCAAATGACTGATCAAGTCTCTTATAGCCAGAGGGCTTTGTATTATTGGTCTAAACTGTACAGCCAACAATTAAAAAAGGGAGATGATTTTTCCAAATTAACTAAAACTATTAGTATTCATGTGCTCAACTTCGATCATTTTGATGAACCTGATTATCATAATGTTTACCATATCTTGAATGCCAAAACCTATCGGCGTTGCTTCGAACACTTAGAGTTACATTTTATTGAATTGAAGAAATTTAATAAAGACTTGTCTCATCTGACCACAGCTTTAGATCGCTGGGCTACGTTTTTAAACAAAGCAGAACAATGGGAACGAAATTTTGTACCCCAAGAATTAAGCACAGACCCGGCAATTACCCGTGCCGCTCACGCGTTAGACATTTTATCGCTTGATGAATATGAATTGGAGCTTTATGAGGCTAAATTGAAATGGTTACGAGATCAAGCGGGCACAATAGAGAAAACCAAGCTCGATTCATTTGCAAAAGGTGAGGCCATCGGCCTTGAAAAAGGTGAGGCCATCGGCAATGCGAAAGGGAGAGAAAAAGTCGCTATATGGATGCTTAACAAAGGAACTTTCTCGATTGAAGAAATTGCTGAAGCATCTGGTTTTTCAGTAAATGAAGTAAAACAATTACAAGAACTGGTATTGTCTGAAACGCAAAAAAAATTGCACCCAATTTTATAATAAGCGCTGAATGGCTTTTTCTAAAGTTCTTAAATCTTTATTGAAAAGTCTGATACCTTCTGCCAGTTTCTCCGTGGCCATGGCATTTTCATTGAGCAGCCAGCGGAAAGTTTTTTCATCAATTCCACCCATGTCGGCCACGGCTGAAGTCTCTTGTGGGTTTAAGGCTCTGGGTAATTCATTGTGACAATTTTGTAACTCTTTAAGCAGATTAGGGCTAATAGTTAAGCAGTCGCAACCTGCTAATGCTTGAATTTGGCCAAGATTGCGAAAACTAGCACCCATAACCGTAGTAGGGTAATTTTTAGCATGGAGATATTGATAAATTTTTTTAACCGACGCCACGCCGGGGTCTGCTCCATGATCGAATGCTTGTGGTTCATTTTTTTGATACCAGTCGAAAATTCTACCGACAAAAGGAGAAATCAAGGTAACGCCGGCTTGGGCGCAAGCCACCGCTTGCACAAATTCAAACATTAAAGTCAAATTGCAATGAATCCCTTGTTTTTCTAAAATATTCGCTGCTTGAATTCCTTCCCAGGTGGAAGCAATTTTAATCAACACTCGTTCTCTGCCAATTCCAGCTTGGTGATAAAGTTGAATCAGCTCTTGCGCTTGATGGACCGTACTATCGATATCAAAAGATAAGCCCGCATCCACTTCAGTGGAGACTCTACCTGGAATAATTGCTAATATTTTAACTCCAAAGTTAACCAACAATTTTTTCACGGCGCCATGTAACCGGTCTTCGCTGTTAACAAAATGCTTTTTGGCCCAATCTAAGGCAGATTGAATTAATTCTTGATATTCAGGCAAGGTAGCCGCCTTTAATATCAAGGTTGGATTGGTGGTCGCATCTTGTGGCTGATATTGTGCAATGGAATTAATATCACCTGTATCAGCGACTACTTTAGTATATTTTTTGAGTTGCTCTAGTTGGTTCATTTAAATATATTAATTAATAAAAGGCTGCTTGCCAAGCCTTTTTGAAATATTATAGCGGCGTTCCTTTTCTGGCTTTAAATATCCGCTACCCGGCAGATGATATTAGTGATAGAGATAAATCAATATGTGTATTTGGCTCTTATATTGAACAAGGCGATTTACTAGTTTTAAAAACGGTATTTCCAAGTAGCAAATTTACGAAAAAATATTTAGGAGGGTCTGTAAAATGAGTTCTGCTAAGAAAATGATATTAAATGCTAATCTAGATGCTGAAGAAAAAGAGATTGAAGAACATCTCGATATCAGTAAGCGATTATCGCCAAAGAAAAAGGCGCAAGAA
>JAFEDN010000107.1 GCA_018241585.1 Pseudomonadota bacterium
ATTCGTTGGCAAAGAAGGCCGCAGCTTTTTTTAAGATTTCTCGCTCCAGTTTCAGACGATGATTTTCTTTCCTCAGTCTGATGAGTTCTTCATTCGCGTCTTGCTTCGTTTGAATGCCTGGTCTAGACTTTTTAAGTTGAGCTTCCTTTAGCCAACGGCTGATACGGTTTCGGCAGGTGGAGCTTGGGTGGAATATGACTTGCCGGGCGGTGGCTGTTTTGCCATCACCACTTTGGCGGAAGGGGTTCAGCCAAGCAGTGATGCCGATGGTACCATTGCCTTTGAGGTAGAAAATTTGGATGCATTAGTGAAACAGCTCAAAGCTGGTGGAGTTCAATTTAAGATAGATTTATTTTCCACACCGGTTTGCCAAATGGCGGTTATCCTGGATTCTGAGGGCAACGCACTGACCCTGCATAAAATCACCAAAAAATGACAATCATTATTAAACCTTTAGAGAAAAAATATCTGGACGATACGATTAAGTTAGGTCAGCAGGTATTTAGCAATGATGATCCGGCCAGAATTGCATTTCGGTTAGGAAATGATATTTTGGCAGACCTTGCGCTGAAACCACCAAGATTTTTCATAGCTTTGTGTGTAAATTATAAAAATAAATGATGGAAATAAATCGTAGTATGAGGCTGTCGTTATTTTAATCTTGATAACTCTTTTTCTTTCTTTTTAATTCTTGTCAACCAATTTGAAGGCCGTATTTGATTAGCATAATTAGCTAAACCGCGAAGTCGATCCAGCTCTTTTTTTTGAGTAGCCTGATCATCAGAATTTTTTCCTAGTTGGTGAAATTGTTCATGAATTTTTTTATGTATGCTATTAGGAATTCTTTTTTCTTCTTTTCTAATAATAACTCCGGTAATTTTTTTTGAATCATTAACATCATAACCTCTTTCTTTTGTTTTTTTTATTTTTAAACCTGATTTTTTAATTATTTTTCGTATTAAATTTTTAATTTCTAAAGTTAAATTCTCTCCCGTGATAGTCACATCGTCACAATAGCATGTCATTATCAGATCATTGTTTCTGGAAATACGATAAATTTCGTCAAACATTTCTTTATGGGTAAAAAAAGCAAGAATCTGACTATGCGAACCACCCGTTGGAATATGGCCGTTACAAGTGCAAATTTTTGCTAAAATATCGGAGACGTCCGGACTGCAATGCATTTTTCGATTGAAAAATTGAAACACTTGTTCTTGAGTTGTGGATGGGAAAAATTTCGCAATGTCTAATTTGAAGGTTTTACCCTTTTTTAAATGTTCCGAAGCATTAGTAATATGAGATTTCTTTTTAACACTGGAATGTAAATACACGGGCAATTCTATTTTGGATAAAAAACAAAAGATTCTCTTCTGTATTTTACTTAAACGAGGTAAGGGATGTTCGACCAATCTACGCTTATTTTTTCCTTCTTTATAAAACACATTGTAGTTATAGGAATTTTTTAGTTTATTGAGTTCGTTAAGGGAACAGCAAAGAAGATATGCCAGTTTTTTCTTACTCTTTAGTTTATATAAACAGGATTGGTTTAATGGATGGGGTCGGTTATTTTGGATTCTCTTCACTGTGAGCTAATCCTTTAGCAGATATCCATTGCATTATCTGTAATATTTTTTCTGAAAGAAAAATCTTGGTTTTCTCTGGAAACTGGTTAGATTCGAGAGATTCAGAAAAGAATAGCAGCGATGAAATCGGCACATTTAAAATAGAGGAATATTTTTTTAGAAAGTCAATGGTTACGGGTTTTTTACCAGTTTCAATTTCAGATAAGTAAGAGTTGGAGATTCCCAATTTTAAAGCCATTTCTGTTTGATTGAAGTCATGAAATACTCTAATCAAACGCAACGCTTCGTCTATCATTTTCATTTGTCGCTTCTACCTATATATTTTTAAGGGTCATTGAAAGAGTTTACCGATTTCATAAATACTTTTAGCTAAAAAATAAATAAATTTTGCAATACTCACCAATATTTTCCAAAATACAGGATTCTTTAATCTTTCTCTCAATGCACGTCGCCGATGAAAAACAATTTTTATTTTCATATTATTTCCTCTTAGTTATCAATATCACACCATTGTGATATTGCTCCTCTCACACTAAGAAGATCGGGAGGGCGGACAACGTATTTACCCTTAATAATTAAATATAATCTCCTCTCGGAGATTTTAATTAACTCACATTACCCATTAATTAATTTCTAATTTCATTTATTGAATGTCATTAATGCTATATGTCACCTCACACGTCGCACTTCATGGATATCGTGCCTTGGGCTTCAACCGCAGCACAGACCCCAGTGCGAAACATTATAATGCCAGGAACATACGTCACTTATGGGTCAGTTGTGAGCTAAACAATAAGAGCCATAAAACTATATGACTCTCTCCAAGCAAATACCAAAAATATTGTGCTTGATTTTACTGAGAGGTTTCTCCCTTATATTTCTCACGAGGGAAACTATACTGAAAATATTCGCTATTGTCAAATAATTTTCGCAAACACATACGGGCTCTATTTGATCAATATTTAAACTAAATTCTTATTTTGGAAGAGAAGGTAACCTATAATTTATTGACTATTAGGTGAGACTCGCTATGAGACCTAGCGACCGGTACTTCAAAAGTAGTTTTATAGCTAATTTGTGCTTAAACAGTTGAGGTTTTTGCCATGATGAGATAACTTAACTGCACCCGGAGCCAACACTCGGATTCTTGGATAAAAAATTCATCCAAATGAAGCCGGTATAGCTCAGATGGTAGAGCAGCTAATTCGTAATTAGAAGGTCGGGGGTTCGATTCCTCTTACCGGCACATTATTGTGGCGAGGTGCAATCTGGGTGTAAATATGCCAAGAAAAATATAGAAATTTATAGTATTTTATAGAAAAATATACAAAACCGAAAAAGACAAAAATAGCTTTAAATAGAAAGAGATAGAAGAATATAGGCATCAATAGGAAAGTTAAAAAGGGTATTCGTAATCAGTAAGTCGGAGGTTCGAATCCTCTTTTCGGCGCCATATAATCAATGGGTTACAAAGATTCAGCGAAGGATAAAAATTTCATGTAGAAGCCATGTAGAAGAAAAATAGGTCTCTTTGTGCGTACTCAACAATTAAGGAAGAATAATGCAAGGTAAGGTCAAGTGGTTTTCAGAAGAAAAAGGCTATGGCTATATTGTTGCTGATGATGGAAAAGAACATTATTTTAATGTCCGAGAAGTTCAAGGCATAAACCTTCCACGCAATGGTGATACTGTCAGCTTTGAGAGCATCCAAGGCAAGAGTGGCCCAAAAGCATCGGCAGTTACCATTGTGTCAAAAGCTCAATCGCATGAAACTAATAGAGGAAAGGATGATCGGGTTACTTGCAATAAATGCCAAAAGAAAATGGTGCCTAGATTAATCATAAAAGACAGAAGACCACGCTACTCTGTCTGTCCATTTTGTGGCAGTACTTACAAGGATTTCGGTTGGTGTTTTATTGCTACCGCCATCTATGGGGGCTATGACACCCCTCAAGTCCTCGTATTACGACGATTCCGCGATGAATCGCTTGGTAGATTTGCTTTGGGGCGAGCCTTCATTATTTGTTATTATAAGATTTCACCCTCAATTGCCAATTATTTGCTTCGCAAACCATTACCCGCCAGTATAGTGAGACGATTATTAAATATATTCGTTCGTTGGTATAGCAACTTAAAGTAGATTATTATTTAAGATTTTTTAAACGCAATAGATGGTAGCAAGTTCGATATTCTCAATAACTTAAGGATGGAGTGATTAAATGTCTGAAACAAACGATAATGAATTAGTATCTATTGGAGACATTGCAATTATTGGTGACGATCCACCAAATAACCTCAGTTCGGGTTTTTATCCATTAAAGATCAATAGGTTGAAATTAATTTTATTGTAAAAACAATGAGCTGACCGTATTCTATGCAATTTTTCTAACGACCAAGTTAAGGAAAACCAGCATGGATATTAATCAGCTCACCCATATTTTTTGCCAGATTGATGACTTTTGCAAGGCCTGCTTACCTGTCTGTCATTTAAAACGTTCAAGAAGACACAAAACATTTGATGAAATTGCGAAATATGGACCTACATCAGTCGGTTGGTTTTTTGGCCTAAAACTGCATATTGTGATTAATGAGCGAGGCCAGTTAATAGCATTTAAAATTACACGTGGAAATGTCAATGATTCAGTCGCTAGTGAAAATATCTTAAAATCTTTAGAGGGAATGATTTTTGGCGATAAAGGCTATATTAGTAAAAAATTATTTTCGAAGCTTCTCGAAAAGGGATTAAGACTCATTACTCGCACAAGAAAAAATATGAAACCAGTATTCTATTCACCCATAGAAAAACAACTTTTAAATCAGCGTGGCATTATTGAAACTGTTATTAATCATTTTAAACATCATGATCATATTTGGCACACACGACATCGTTCAGTGATCAATGCCATAACACATTTGATAGCAGGAATTGCTTCTTATGTTATTGACCCCTTAAAAATATCAGCCATTAAACTACTTTCCGCGAATAATTATATTACAGAAACCCCGAACTGAGGTTAAAATAAGAAAATTGCTGAAAAATACATAAAATGAATTTGGCAACCAGCTATGATTTCAATCTCTTATAGGAATTATACAAGGGAAAGTATCAATGTATATCATAGATTCCTTCGACTCCTTGAGAAAGCACATCACTTGGAAAGCTGATGAAGATGTAAAGGCAATTTGCAAGTTGGGAATTAGTCGATTTTGCTACTTTTTCAGGGAACTATAAAATAATGGATTTTTACTTTAATCATGTTGATATATTAGAAACTTTTATCATGTATTTTAAAGAAAAAGCTCAAACTTTAATCAAACAAGCCTTGGCACAGCAAATTGTGATCCCGAAAGATATGACGGGAATCATAAGTGTGGATCATATTGGTTTAAATAAAAAAAATATATTAAGTAACATAAAGCCGAAGAAATATATTTTAGATATTGTGAATCATTCTAAAAAATATCTTACTCCAAAGGAATATGAAGTGCTTAGATTTTATTATAGAGGTTACTCTATGAAGGAAATTGCCGGATTTTTAAATGTTTCTGCTCGCACAGTAGAAGATCATATTAACAATATCAAGCGAAAACTCGGTATTATTAGGAAATTTGAATTGATTGAATTTATAGCGAGTCTTAATTCTTATTTGTTTTAAATTTTAATCATAAATTCGGCAGTAGAAACCCCTCCCCTCAAACATAAAAATTAGTCTGATGGCAAGCTGAGATTTCGGTAAATCTGGCTAATCAGCTGAGCACAGGCAGCGTTTCTGGCGGTGATTTATTCCCCGTTCGAAAAAAATTTCTAAATGCGACTTCAGTAATTCGTTTTATAATAGCCCCCGATTTTAACTGCTCCGCAGTTTGCTGTAACGATTTAAAAAACCTTGAAATAGTTGTGAGAATTTTTATTACTTTCTCTATCTTTGCATGTAGGCTGGTTATCGTTAATAATTTTTGACGTCCATGTTGTGTCAGTCTGCCAACCGCATTTAACAGGAGTGGTCTCGATGTGATGGCTTCAAGGTGAGAACTAGGATCAACCAAACGCACATACATATTCCACCAGTCATAAATCAATGCAATGAATTTTCCAATAATCTTGCAACGTTTTAAATCGTGTGTTGTAAAACCACACCAACCCCATTGATTTTTTAGTTCATCAAAATTATTTTCACTGTCACCTCTATCACGATATGTTGCGAAAGTGTAATAATTTCATCCTCTAAATTTGTCACCAATACCGCATACTCATACGCAACAGTCTCATTATCAATTTGTACCAAATCAAATGTGAGTTGCTTAGGTTGATTGGGAAATCCCTCTTTTTTTAATACACCCACATCCTTATTCACTATTCTCCGGCGTAAAATAATTACCCGACGTGAGCATGTCTCTTACTTTCGATGCATTATTGCTTGTAAATTCTAACGGGCACTCTTCTACTAATTCATCAAATAATCTTGTCGTTATTAAAAATTCAATGAAAAAAGGTAATTGCCCTAGAGGTGTCACTGCTGCCTGGGAATCCCATTCAATGTGTAATCGTCCTGCATAGGTATCAACAGAAAATTGATGATTGTCGGTTATTTCTTTACCTTGTCTACACTCACCCCCTTGGCTGAAGGCTGCTAAATGGATGGCTCATGCTAAATTCCTTTTTTGTCAGAAACTTAGCTTAACTTTAACATATTTTTGGGTCTTTAACTGCCGAATTTAGGTTAAACATTTAATTGACATGGCGAGTACAGTTTGTCGTTGATCAAATTGTTTTTATTAGAACGAGAAAATAATAACTAAATATTAATCAATTTTTAGAAACTGTACGTTGAGGTTTTTAACTTCCGAATATTTTAGAACAAAATAATCGCCATCAATTGGGTAAAATCGTTTGAGTAAATCGGT
>JAFEDN010000108.1 GCA_018241585.1 Pseudomonadota bacterium
AGTGTGAACTTTGCGGTTCAACAGAAAAATGTGAAGTTCACCATATCCGCAAATTGGCTGATTTGTTTCAATCAAAGCAATGACAATTGATTCTATGTTTGTGATTGGCATGGACGCTAAACTCCTTCATATTTCTAATGATGATCAACACGGATACCTTAAAGTTCTTATTTATCAATCTCAATCTCCTTTCCCACCGGATAGTAATTTTAGTGCAGATCGCGTAGAGGGAACCCACTTAGTCTATATCAGCTTTGATTGAGGCAAAAAGACGTGTACTCGTTATTTCAATCGTCAAACTAACGAAATAAGCGAAATTTATTCCAATGTTTTGGACTATAATGGCAAAAAAGATGTGGTGGCTTATTATCTGAGAGCTAAGAATCAGATCATAATGAGTCGAGTTTTTAGGGGTTGCCAAAAGTCTTTAAAGTATCCTCTAGAAATCGAACGGGATTCTGATTTTGGCCCTAAAACAAAATTCCTATCCACGGGTGATTTACAACTCGATTATGAGGCCTCCAATGAGAAAGATGTGATTAAAATAATTCATCCTAATTATGGAGAATTATTGGGTCATTGCGGGTAAAAGAATAGAATTCTAGGAGTCAACTAAACTTCTATAAGGCAATCTTGAAAATTATAATTTCAAAAAAGGTAGTTATTTATGTCTAACAGGATTTTTAATTTTCTTTTTTCATTACCTTATTTATTGCATCAGAATCTGGATAAGTTAACAAGAAAAACCAGGAGTCAGTTTTCCATCTGCATATACAACTTCGGATTAACTTTCGGTAATACTTTGTTTCATCTTAGCTTGTTCAGTGCGCATTTCAGCTAAATTTCGTAGGTAATTTTGATCAATGTCCCCTGTCAGGTAATCTCCGGTAAATACAGCGTCCTCGAAACGTCGAAAAGTGTATTTATCAGGGACCGTTTCATTAATGGCGGCATACAAATCTTTTAAATCTTGATAAATTAACCAATCGGCGCCGATGATTTTTTCTATTTCTGCAATCGTGTGATTATGAGCGACCAATTCCTTGGCGTTAGGCATATCAATTCCATAAACGTTAGGATAACGGACCGGAGGGGCAGCCGAAGCAAAATAAACTCTTCGCGCGCCTGCATCACGAGCCATTTGGATAATTTCTTTGGAAGTGGTGCCACGAACGATAGAATCATCTACCAGTAATACATTCTTGCCGGCAAATTCCGATTTCATGGCGTTTAATTTCATGCGCACAGAACTGCGGCGTAGTTCTTGCGCGGGCATAATGAAAGTCCGGCCAATGTAACGGTTTTTGACAAAACCTTCTGAATAAGGAATTTTTAACTGCTGCGCTAGAGGTAATGCCACAGTTCGACTGGTATCCGGAATAGGAATTACCACATCAATGTCATGGCTGGGACGTTCTTTTAAAATCTTTTGACCTAGTTTTTCACCCATTTTGATGCGCGCCTGATAGACCGAGACGTGATCCAGGACTGAATCCGGGCGGGCTAAATAAACATACTCGAATAAACAGGGCGTATGTTCAATGGGTGCTACGCATTGTTCTTTATAAAACTGCCCTTGTTGATCGATGTAAATTGCTTCCCCAGGTTTAACATCTTCCACTACTTTATAGCCTAAAGCATCTAGCGCAATACTTTCGGAAGCCACCATGTAATCGACGCCCAATGAAGTTTCTCTCCGGCCATAAATTAATGGCCGGATGCCATAAGGGTCTCTAAAGGCAACAATTCCGTACCCGGTGATTAATGCAATAGCAGAATAAGCTCCTCGAACTCTTCGATAAACATTGCGTAGCGCCAAAAAAAGCTGCTCAGGCGCTAATTGGGAGCTTCCTGTGCGTTGAAGTTCATGGGCAAAAACATTGAGCAACACTTCCGTATCCGAGTCGGTATTCAGATGACGCAAATCAGTGCGGATCAAATCCTCTGCCAAACTAGCAGAGTTTGTCAAATTGCCATTGTGAACAATACTTAAACCATAGGGTGAATTAACGTAAAAAGGTTGCGACTCAGCAGGGCTTTGGCTACCGGCCGTAGGATAACGCACGTGACCTAAACCTGTATTACCTTGTAGGCGCTGAACATGATTTTTTTGTAAGGCTTCACGTACCAAACCATTGGCTTTGCGTAAATAAATCCGACGCCCATCGCTCGTTAAAATTCCTGCGGCATCTTGGCCACGATGCTGAATAATGGTTAAAGCATCATAGATATCTTGACTGATGGGGGTAGTAGCAACAGCTCCGATTATTCCACACATAATTTATGTTTACCTTGTTGGATTTTTATTGTCATTTTTATGGTCATTGGTCCAATCTGAAATATTCACTAATTTATGCGGTAATATTTTTTGAAACCAATTGACTATGGGATTAAAAAAAGGAACCAATTGAGAATTTTTAATAACCGGCTCATTGTTTAAAGCACTATTTCTTACTAACAAAAGCACAAAAGCAACAATCACAATTCCACGGACAATACCTAGTAGCAATCCTAGACTGCGATCCATAATTGGAACACCGGTACGATGCCATAGATGTTCAACTATGGCATTGACAGTAATACCCAAAATCAAAACAACAATGGCTATGATAACAAACGCAATAATATATTTTGCGGTATTAGCATTGACAAAATGGATATGGGTGGCGACCGCGCCGGCATATTTAAAAGCAAGGAAAAAAGCAGCAATCCAAGCAATCAGGGAAATAATTTCGCAGATAAAACCTCTAATTAGTCCTATCAATAAAGAGATAATGACCACCGCTAGAATGGTGTAATCTACCCAATTAAAATTAACCCAATGCATTGAAGACATAGTTAATGTTGTTAATGATTTTTAATAATAAAGCCATCGATCTTAAATTCAGCACGAATTCTTTTTTGCACCATTTGAGCTTGACGCTGATTGGTTAAAGGACCAGCGTAAACTCGAACCATGTGGTGCGGACCCGCTACCGTATAAGCTGGAATACCTTGGGCCCTCAGCCTAGCGGCTAATCCTTTGGCAGATTTCGCTTGACTAAAACTGCCAATTTGGATCAACCATTGGCCACTGCTGACAGCCAGCTTCTTTGAGGCAGCGACCGTTTTCGCCGGCGGAGGTAAGAAACTATCTGCTTGAGCATGAGGTTGAGTATGGGCGGCGGTATGTTCATTTGCAGTGACCCCAGGTTGGGTTTTTACCGGAGGCGGCAAGGATTCAGGTCCAGTGGCGGTTTCACTTTGCTGTGGCGTTAATCCAGGCTGATCTGAGCTTAAATTAGCTTGAGGTGTTGGTGAGGAAGCCGGAGCGGTTGATTGTGGCATAGACGCCGCTGCGGGGGCGGAGGGATTTGCAGGCACGGGAGCAGTTGCAGTCGCAGAAGTAGACGCCGGTACAGGAGCAGGAGTCGAGGCTTGATCCGCCAAAACGGCATTGCCATTGGCCATCATCGCTTGATTAGCCGCATTGTGAGTATGTTTGAAAATAAAAGGTAAGAAAATAGCTAGCACCAACACTAAAACAGCGCCTCCTGCTAATCTTTGCTTAAATTTGGCGGTAGAACCGGGTCTTACATTCAAGGGTTCATTTAAATCACGCATTTTTTTCTCCTATAGTCACTACACTTCGACTAAGATAGTGCTTGGCCGCAGTTACGGTATAAAAAGATCCAAAAACTAGGATCACATCATCGGGAAAATTGGCCGAACCTAAAATTGATTCCATGGCAAATTCCACAGTGGGAAACCCCAAAACCTGTCTTACACCCTGGCTAGCTAGTACACTCATTAATCTCTGGTAAGTTGCACCCCTGCCAACCGACAATGAGACAACATACCAAACATCGACACAGTTTAATAAAGGCTGAAAGGTTTGCGCAATATCTTTATCACCCAACATACCAACTACAGCCAAACGTTTGCCTTTTACCTCTACTTGGCTCCATTGTTCGGCCAGCCAACGTCCTCCTTGAGGATTGTGCGCCACATCGAGATAACAAAAACCATCTGCCACGGAAACCTTTTCAAACCTGCCCGGCAATTGAGTTTTGGCTAAACCTTGCCGGATCGCAGCATCGGATAAAGACAGTCGTTTACGTAATAGTTCGACTACCATGAGACTGGTTGCAGCATTTTGTTTTTTTAACGATATCGGTGGCAAATGCTCATGATGAATATAACCGGACCACCATCGCCATTGGCCATTAGTGATTGAATCATTATAATGGAAAGTATCACCCAAAGCGTGCCAATCCACGGCTAAGGCTTCAGCGGCCCACCGGACGCTGGCGGGTGGTTCAGGGTCTCCACAGACGACGGCACGTCCCGCTCTAAAAATACCCGATTTTTCACGCCCGATGGTTTCACGGTCGGACCCCAATATTTCAGTATGATCTAGATCCACCGTGGTGATTACAGCGATATCGGCATCTATCACATTCACAGCATCTAACCGGCCACCCAAACCGACTTCTAATATTAGTAAATCTAGTTCTGCTTTTTGAAACAGGTACAATGCAGTCATGAAAGTGTATTCAAAGAAAGTCAGTGATACTTGCTTTCGATGGTGCTCTACCCAATTGAAAGCTTCGATTAGCGCGCTATCATCTACTATATTATTGCCAATGCGAATTCGTTCATTAAAACGGAGTAAGTGTGGTGAAGTAAAAGCACCGACCCGATAACCACCCTCAGTAAAGATAGTTTCTAAAAAACTAACACAGGAACCTTTGCCGTTTGTTCCACCCACTGTGACTACTGGACATTTGAAACGAGTTAATCCAAGCGGTTCTACTAAAGAAAATAACCGGTCTAAACTAAAATCCATTTCTTTAGGATGGATTTGGTTAATAAAATCCAGCCAATCGTTGACAGTACTTTTCAATAAACTCGGTTGCATGAGAAATATTCCATCATGATGCAATTCTTGCTTCCGGAACTGCTGGCGTATGAGTGAGTTTAGCGATTAATCGGATAATGGTTTGCCGCATTTGACGCCGGTCGACGATCATGTCAATAGCGCCATGATCCAGCAAAAATTCACTTCGCTGAAAACCTTCTGGAAGCGTTTGCCGAATTGTTTGTTCAATTACCCGTGGACCTGAGAAACCAATTAATGCATTGGGTTCAGCGATAATGATATCCCCTAAAGTGGCTAAACTAGCGGAAACACCTCCCATTGTAGGGTCAGTCAGCACAGAAATATAAGGGATACTAGATTTTGCTAAATGCGCCAACACCGCGCTGGTCTTGGCCATTTGAAATAAGGAGAATAAGCCTTCCTGCATTCTAGCGCCGCCGCTGGTTGCAAAGCATACTAAAGGAATTTTTTTAGCTTGTGCTGCCTGTGCGGCAATCACAAATTTTTCCCCTACTGCCGCGCTCATGGAACCGCCGATAAAGTTGAAATCAAAGCTGGCGGCGATCACCGGCAGTCCCCCTAAAGTCCCTGCCATGACGATCAAAGCTTCTTTTTCACAGGAATTCTTTTGGGCGGCTTGTAATCGATCACGGTATTTTTTGGAATCACGAAATTTCAACCAATCTTTAGGGCGGATATTTTGTCCTAACTCGACTCGTTCTTCAGTGTCTAAAAATACTTCTAGTCTTTTTCGGCCCGATAATCTTAAATGATGATTACATTTTACACAAACGTGCAAGTTGCTTTCTAATTCTGCTCGATACAAAGCTGCTTGACAGCAGTCGCATTTACTCCAAACCCCTTCCGGCACTCCTTTTTTCTTCGGGGTAGAAACTTTTGGCAATATTTTTTGAAACCAGCTCATAACACCTCGAGGTTGTTGGCTCAATTATACCCAAAAAAATCGAAATAAACTAGCTATTGGAGGATAATCCCGGCCAAGCTGATTTTTATTCTTACACCGACCACTGGAAAATGGGCTGTTATCGGAATGTTTTTTATTATTTAAGGCAAGAAAAAAGGGCCTGGGGGTGATGTAGGTAAATCATATTCTTCAGGGTATTTGACGTCCACTAGATACAGACCTTGCGGCTGGAAGGTGATGCCGCCTTGTTTACGGTCACGGCTTAATAAAACCTCTTTGATCCATTCAGGTGGTTTTTGACCACTGCCAACGGCTACCAATGCTCCGACAATATTACGAACCATATGTAGTAAAAAGGCATTGGCGCAAATCTCAATAACAAGCATTCTACGATAGCGAGTTACATCTAAATCATACACTTCCCGAATCGGTGATTTAGACTCACAGCCGGTTCCTCGGAAAGCACTAAAATCATGTTCACCTAAAAGATATTGTCCCGCCTGGCGCATTAATTTTTCATCTAATAGACGATAGTGCCACCCTACCGACCTATTTAATATCGCGGGCCGGATTTCATGATTATAAATAATATAACGGTATCTTCTGGCTAAAGCGGAATGTCTTGCATGGAAGTTTT
>JAFEDN010000109.1 GCA_018241585.1 Pseudomonadota bacterium
GCATCAAGGTTGCATTTAATGAAATTTCTAAAACTGATTTAGTTGAATGGTTTAAACACTGCGGTTATGAGGGCGGATTAATTAGGATACCGCTATAAATAACAAAAACAACCCATGGGAGAAAAAAACAAGGATTCCCGGTAGGGAAAAATCATTTTTTCCCCTACGGGCTAACACTAACCAGAACGGGTACAAAACCCGCTCACTTAAAGTTCTCATCGCACCCCTGAAATCCATCTGACGTTTATCAATAGCTGAGAGGTGGCTAGCTCAAAACGAAGAGAGGGATACTGGGATGACGATGAGAAACTTGTTCATCGAATACACCGGCTAACGGCTCATTTTTTTGTAAAAACGAGTGAATTTTTAAATTAGCCGACATCGACGATGTCCAGATCAATAAACTTCACCCTATCGAGACAGGGCGAGATCAGAAACTTCCATTGAATGCATCAACGGAGCAAAAGAAACAGTTTTGTTGAGAACAAAACTGGCAAAATTTGTTCAAGAAAAAACCCTTGAACGGATGCAAACTCTGAATCCAGAGCGACCGAGATTTTCATTGCATCGTCTCGTGCCTTATCCGCAGTTTATAGTCATGCAGATTAATGACTCATATATGCAATATTAATTTAAATATTCACAAAAAACAATAATTATTGTATGCTATATGAATAATTTTTTAAACAACCTATTGACTTTGTTCTTAATATGAACTAACATAGGCATCTTAGTGTCTACAGAAACAAGGTAATAACCGTGTACCGTTCATCAGCATCGTTATCTT
The DNA here is from genome assembly GCA_018241585.1 of Pseudomonadota bacterium. Lineage (GTDB taxonomy): Bacteria > Pseudomonadota > Gammaproteobacteria > Coxiellales > Coxiellaceae > JAFEDN01. The sequence goes on from JAFEDN010000109.1 coordinate 788, forward strand.
TCTCTTCCTCCTCATCGATTACTTTTCATTCTAGTCCTTCAAATCAAGAGGCTAAGCTGTTTATAGCAATTGAAAGTGGAAGAGTAGACGAAGTAAAGGAAATTTGCACATCGGGTATAAAATTAGACTGTAAAAACACAGCAGGCCAAACACCCTTAATAGCAGCAATCACTCGCACTCCCATTAAACAGCGATTAGCGATGGTTCAATATTTCGTTGAAGAAAAAAAAGCCAGCCTGCACGATATAGATGACAAATGGCAATCACCTCTCACCTATTGTTTTCGCGAATTGAAATCTCCCTCTGACATCAAACAAAATGAAGTATTAGAATACATTTTCCAACAGTGGCAATTCCCTGAAACTCAGCGAATGGACTATTGGATAGATGAATGTTTACGGTTTGCAGAAGATACCACCTTATCAACCACTGCACTAGAAATAGCAGTCAATCATTTGTTAGCGCTCAATGTCGGTGAAAAATACTACAATTCCAAAAATTTCCATAAAGGCATCGGTCATGTGCTGGATTATCAGGGAAAAACCTTAGAAGAAAACAAAACAGAAACCAAAGAGATTGGCTTATCATTTTGGAATCCCAGAGCGTTTTTAGCGTTGAGAGTGCGTGTACTGTTAAGTTTTTTAGTGCAAAAACATATGCTCCCCACCCCTGCTAGAAAATTGGATTTAATTCGTCGCGAGCTATATTACACTGTATATACTTATTTCATCAATGAATTCATGATAAAGATCCATCAGGCTAGACAGAGTGATCAGTTCTTCTTAAGAGGCTTACTCATTAATAAAATATCCGGGCTGTTGACTCAGTTACCGGTGGGAGGAGAATGTACGATACCCATCGGTTGGAAGGGGCACGTGCTTTATCTGTGCTTGCTAAAATCACAGAACAGCATACTGTTACGTTTAGATAATACCGATTTAACTCATGGTCTTGACCGTCATCCTGCCCCTATCAATCATTTGTTCTCTCCCGTTGTCATTGCTTCTATACCTGCCAACGCAATCGATCATCCTCTTTTAAAACTCTATTTACAAACTGTATTCCAGCACCGTTTTATCCAACCCACTGATGCGACTCATCAAAATAAGATTTTAGATGATATCTATGGTAAAGGAGAGTTCTCCTCAAAGCTCGTCAGCGCTTATCCCCCTCAAGCAGTGCCCATTTTCACTGCATACTCTGCACAAAAAGCAAGTACTTGCACCAGGAGCGGATTTCAAGTCGGTTTTCGTATTCGTTGCGGTGATGTGCTTGAACGTGGGTTACAAGCACTAGAAATCGCTTTTTATAGAGAACAACTCCAACAGAGTATTGCTTTAACAGATACAAACCGATTGCCTCCACCGTTGACCACGAGCACTACGCCCTTACCTTATTCACTGGAAGCTAAACTACAAGACGATAGCCAAAAGATTGTCGTCACCCGGGTGACGGATAGTCAACTCATGCCTATGGCTGAGTATTTCAGCGATTTGGATATGACCGAACAAGAAAATAAAGAGATCAAAGCAGAAGAAACTAAAGAGTTAAAAACAACTATTGCGACTCCGATATCTGCTGCACCGTTAACAGAGTGGTATGCCAATACTGAGATAACCTCTCAGCAAATTGTGATTTCTGGTGCTTCAGGCACGGGTAAAACCACTTTATGTCAGTATATCAAATCACAATGGGGTCAACTCTCCTCCAGACTGCGTGGCCTCCATCGCTTTGCCGCCATACTCTACATCCCTATTTCTGCTTTAAGCCGGTGTCACACTGAACTGGAATTATCAGGATTACTCAATAAACTCTGTTTTGATGAAAAGTTATCTTCTCTCGCACTATGGTCCTTAAAGAAAGCAATCACTGAAAATCAACTCTTATTATTGTTAGACGGCGCCAATGAAATGGTGAATGTGACCGTAGATTCCATAGAAGCTAAAAATTATCAAAAATTGTTAAGCTATAGCCATTATATTTTAACGACTCAACCGCTTGCGTTACATCACATACCCCTCCCTGAATCGAGCCACAGATATCATAGACGATATTTAAAATTGCATGGGTTTAGCGTAGCGACGACCTATATGCACCTTCAAAAATTATTTCCAAATCATAAAGCACAACAACTTCATTTCGCGCAAGATAGCCTAAAAGTTCAAACGGTGTTACAACATTTCTGTCGCTTTCCACTTTTATTAGAGTTATACAGTTATTTAACGCAGGAAGCTGAAGGGAAACTGACTATTACTTCTCAATCTAAGCTATTGATTGATACGTTAGGCTATTTGTTAAAAATTCACCTACCAACCTGTAGTCAAACACCCCTGCGCAAATTAACCTATCAAAATAGTTACGATCACCCCTACAGCGCGCGGATCATGACCCTGATGGGAGCATTGGCTTTAAAGCACATTGAACAAGGCGGCATCTTGATTGAGCAAAAAACGATAGACAAAGTCTGTGAAGATTCGGATTGCACTCGCACGTTTGCCTCAGACGATGTGCTATCCTTTAAAATACTCAAAATCGCCGGTCGAGATGAACAAGGCATTAGCAGCGTGTATTTTATGCATGAATTTTTTCGGAATTATTCAGCGGCCTACGTCATCGCTCAAAAATTGATGGTGGGTAATCATGAAGTAACCCGTTTCGTAGATATGCATCGATACGACAACCGTTATCGTTCAATATGGCCAGCAGTGGTTGGTTGGTTAGCCTTCTTTTATCAACAAAAACAAACAGCGCCGTTAAAACAACAAAAAGTGATATTCACATTAAAAAATTTTATTGGTGTCTTACAAAATCATATCGGCAAAGATATCTGTGGTTTCTTCTCTACGCCGCTATTATTAGAATGTCTGGCCGAATGTCCCATTGAGTTATATCCGCATATCCCGGACTTTCAGAAATTATATAAATTTTTAAACGGTATGGCAGAGAAATTATGTCATCCATTAACCGAAAATAGATATATTCCGTGGTTATCTATTTTAAAAAATTATCCTGTATTATTAGAAGGGACTCAATTAATCACTGCTTTACAAATAAAAGCTAACAAAGGTATCGACAGTACAGTTACTCCCGCTGAAAAAGAATCAAAATATGAAATCAAACAAGAACAAAAAAATGTTGACGAAAATGAAAAAAAACAAATATATAATAATCCACCGGCTCCAATTTTAGCAGGAACTGCTGTCGACGATGAAACAAGGTGTAGGGCGGTTTGCCATTTAATGACTTTAGCGACGCATAGTCAAGCCATCAAAGAATTAACACCACAAATAAATAGCTTAGAACACTATGCTAAAACGGGAACGGATGCGTTACTCCGAACCCGCGCTTTAGCAGCACTATTACAATGGCAAAAGTTAGTGACTGATTTGGAAATTAAAGACATCACGGTGTCGATTGATTGGCAAGAACTGTTCAATAATCCTTTCGCAGCCAAAAGTGCTTATCAAATATTTTCTGACAGACAAGATACACTACCCACTTTGATTGCTACACAAGTTGAACAAGACATTGAATTCTTAGAAAGTAGTACAATCACAGAAAAAATGATCATTAATATTCATGCATTAGAACCTCGGTTAGCTTATTATCCCTTATCAACTCCACAAATAAACAGGTTATTACCTAAACTCATTGACTGTTCATTACAACTGCAAATATCAAACGAAAATATTTTTTTAATCCATTATAGTTTAGGATTAACGTTAAAAATGGCCAATAAAGAGAAACAAAATATTATAGTTGAGTTGGAAAAAAAATTGAATATGGTATCTATACTTGAAGAAAAGAACAGTCATTTACCCACTGCCATAGCACTACTCACCTCTAGTAAAGCGAGCGCAATATCAATCGAAAAAAGTATGGCGATTTTGCAAGAAAATTTAATGCACCCACACGCTCGGTCCTGGATTCTTAAAGCATTTTTACAGTATTGCCGAGACGACCCAAATGAATTTCAAACCATTTGGTATACCTATTGCTCTTTTTTTAAAGGTATTATTCAGGATATGCCGGAGAGGTTATTAGATTTGACTGCTGTTCAGCTTAAATTTTGTTTGCGGCAAGCAGAACTTCGTCCTTTGTTACACCGATTTTCTTTATCATTAGCGCGATTTTCAGGAAACGATTTAATGGAAATCTATCTGGCCCATCAAACAGATCAAGCATTAGAATGGCTATTAGCGCTACTAGCGCAAAGGCAAATAGCTGTGGTTATTCCTCTAAATCAACCTCACTGCATTATGCTCCATGGAGATATCACCTTAACTACTGAAACATATCCACTCTCTGGTTTACATCTACAAAAGCTGCGAGAAACAGCCCCATCAATGGAAGTAGAACAAAAGGATACCTTACTCCCATTGGCTTCTTCGATCATTCAAACGCCAACTCTGGGACAAAGCGGATTAGTTTGTCAATTTTTTTCCAGACGTTCACAAACAACAAACACACAGAGTAAACACGGGAAGAAACGCAAGAGAGTGGAATCGCTATCTTCTTTATCCAGTAGCTCGAGTAGTTCTAGTAGTTCCAGTAACTCCAGTACTTCTGGTACCAGTAAATCTAATAGCTCTACTGCGAGTAGCTGATAACGAAACCAAGTGAATCACTGCCAAACCGATAGGTTTAAACATGACATGACGAAGCCTGAACTGTTTTTATATTTTCAGCGATCTTATTGTAAAAAACCGGCAATAATTCAGCTAAAGATTTCATACTGTGATCATAAGGCACATAACGATTTTTTAACAATTTTTCCTGCAAAACAGGTAAAAGTTGGTTAATCTGTCGAGACGTACCACTGAAATCATAAGTATTAATCAAAGACTTATTGATAACAGCAGTCTTAATACCTGATTGGGTTGCCATAAGTTTCAATTCAGCTAATAACGTCGGCATTTGATAATTTTTATTCAAAGTTATGCTCATAAATACTTTATCCACTTCTTGAAAACAGAGAAAAACAGCGGCGCGTTTAAATTCAGCAGCAGGCTCAACATAATCTATTTGAAAATAAGCATCTGTATCTCGTATAAAGGGTTTCTCTAGTAATGAACAGACGATTAGATCTGAACCCTCTTTATTAAATTTCGCTTCTTTAAAAAAATTCATCCTATCACCTCTTACCAACTGAATGACATCACTGACCATGGGACACTCTTTACATTTTCAACGTTCAACGCTGACCTGTTTTTATAATACCATATTAAGCTAGACTAGGTAAGATGATAACACACTGCCCCTGTGGTCTATCTGTGATCCTGAAAATGATGAAGGGAGTAGTCGGGCATCATTAGAAGGGACACATCGTCATTATTTTACTGATTTGGGGCTTGCCGCCCCAAACCCACGGCCCTCGACCGGGAGCAGTGGGCAGCCTGGGCTGCCCACTGCTTTTCATAAGGGTCGAGTCGCCTCCAATAAGATACGAGATACCGTCTTGTTTGTCAAGCGATATGATTAACCAAAATCCACCACCTAATTTTTAAAATACAATTGCTTTCCGCCATTTTTA
>JAFEDN010000010.1 GCA_018241585.1 Pseudomonadota bacterium
TAACCAAATTGCTTAATGGTGTTAAAAATGATTAGATTCTGGCCCGATTGCCGTGGGGGGCAACCTAATTTAGGTATACGTCAGTTGCTCCCAATTCTGGCAGGCTGTTAATGGATTGTAATGGACTGTGCTGGACATTAAAAAATCCTAAGCGCTTGATTTTGTTGATTAATTCGGCTTTCTTCGGATGCTATCGGAATTCGAAAAAATGGAGGCGGCGGGAATTGAACCCGCACCACGGGGTAAAGGGGGTGACCACCATACACCGCCAAAGACCACGAAAAACAACAAAAAATCAGACAAATAAAGCTAAATTGGAACGGTATGCTAATTGTCTTTGATGGTCTATAATTGTCGGTGAATAAACCCGTAATAAACCCGCAAAAATCTTTTCGGATTAATGTTGCAGTAATTTTAAAGCCTTTTACAGATTGTCTGTTAAATTCCGTGATAGGGAATTTAATTGATATGATAATAATCATATTTTAATTTATTTATGATCAGATTTACTGATCATAATTGTAACGATAAGCCCGTGCACACGGTAATTTTTTAGCTTGATAAATGAGACGTGTTCGAATAGTTAGGGTTATTCATAAATTATATTACGTACATTTTTGTTCTCCACTGACTCCCTCTTAAATAATGGCCACCTTGGTAGGCGATGATTTGTAAAAATTCGGGAGGACAAAAAAGACTGGCTTAATTATTTTTTCTTGTATAAAATAGCTATCCTGAAGATTTCATTAAGGTAGGTAAAAAAATGAACAAAGAAATTTCTAGTTGGGCGTTATTAGCAAATCAAGGCCATGATATTGATAGCCTGAAGAAAAAGATTCTATGCTACAGATGTAAAAGTAGTCTTAAGTACATAGAAGAATTTTTTGCATATAAAATTCGTGGATTTCAAACAACGGTCTTTGAAAGAACTCCAGTAAATTCAGAAGAAGTGCTTCTTAGAGATTATCAATTTTCACACTTTTGTGACAATTGTTGTGGTGGAGAAACATAAATGACTTTTTACGCACGACTTCGCCAGAATGAAAGGCGTCGAGACTCTGATGAACTTGCTGCTTGTATTGAGAGAGTAGTAAATCAGCTAGAGCAAGAAACGACTACCGGTGATAGGCCCGGAATGTTATTAGGCAAAATTCAGTCTGGAAAAACTCGTGGATTTATTGGTGTGATTGCCAGAGGGTTTGACCATGGTTTCGACATTGCCCTTGTACTTACCAAAGGCACTAAAACTCTTTCGGCACAAACAGTAGCGCGGCTTAATGCGGACTTCGAAGAATTTATCAATGAAGACGAGTTACTTGTTCTTGATATTATGAAGTTGCCAGGTAAACTTACCCGCAGTGAATTAAAACGAAAAATTGTCATTGTCGCTAAAAAACAAGCTCAAAATCTTGAACGGTTAACAGATTTTATAAAAAATAACGCTGAGCTTCAAAATCGTCGAGTACTCCTTATTGATGATGAAGCAGACCTTGCTAGTATTCGCTTCATACAAAAACGCGGTAATGTTGATATGGAACAAGGTAAAATAGCCGAGAAAATGGATGCTTTACGACGTATGGTCAATGATATCGCATTTCTTCAAGTCACGGCGACACCTTATTCATTATATTTACAACCAGAGGGGTATGAAACATCCCTGGGGAATCGTGACTATATTTTTAAACCAAAAAAGCCAGCTTTTACAGAGTTACTGCCTATTCATGCAGGTTATGTTGGTGGAAATGACTATTTTAGTGTATTCGATGAAGAAAACCCACGTGCACGACTTTATGTTGAAGTGGATCAGAAAGAACAGGACTCCCTTCGTAACCAAGATAAACAACGTATTAGTGCTAGTAAAATATTAGATAATTCTAATATCGTAGGGCTTCGTCGTGCTATTATAACACTTTTATAATTTCGGCTTGTGTTCGTCGTTGGCAACAGCATGAAGCTGGAGAGAAAAAACGCAAATATGCAATGATTATTCACAACGACACTCAAAGACAAGCTCATGCTTGGCAAGAGCAGGTTATTAGTATTTTTCGTTTCTAAGATAGCTGCTTTAATAATTTACGACTTAATTATTTGACCCAATTAAGTGATGTTCCAAGAAATTTTCTTATTTTTTCTTTAATAACCTCTGTATTTTTTAATTCGCACTCCCAAATAATCAGAATACGCCATCCGGTTTGTGTGAGTAGCGCCTGATTGGATTGATCTCGATTAAAGTTACGTTCTATTTTCGCTTGCCAGTAATCACGATGGGTTTTGGGCATTCGAGCGCCGCGTGGACAATCGTGCCCATGCCAAAAGCAGCCGTGAATGAATAAGGCTAAGTGATGATCAGCCCAGATGATATCTGGTTTCCCTACTATATCTTCAGGGTGGAGTTGAAAATTATCATATCCCATTTCTTTTAAAATGTGCTGGACTTTCAATTCAGGGGCTGTATTTCTCCCTTTGACCTGTTTCATAGCCTGTTTTCTTTGCTGAGGAGTGAGATTGTCAGTAGGGCTTTTTTCCATCAGCTCATTTCAATTCTGAGGCTTGGATCAGTCTCATGTTCCGAGATAATTCGGTTGTAGGCAGCCACTAATCTTTCCAGTGTGGCGATGTGAGCAGAAGTTTTAAATAAACTCAGTTCATATAAGTTAGCTGTTAAAAATTGCTCGGCATCCATGATCTCAATTCGTCCTGATAGCCCGGCATTTTCAGCTAACACTTTTACGGCGGCGACACCATTACCGGTAGTTAGAATGAGCGGCCTGGTGTTAGATTCCAAGTTTTGTTGGCATTTGCGAATGACTGCTTCGCTAGGGGACAGGGTAATATGAATGACACAATCATCAATCATAAAGTCTCCTGATCGGTTTGAGACTGAATCCGCAACCGTTGCGCCATGATGAGTGATTTCCAGAGGAGACAACGCGAGTTCCAGTTTAGCGCCGACCAGATGTTGTAAAACAGTACCCTGATAGGCCATACCCTGGTCTTCTTTCTGAAGTTTTTTAGCCTGCTCTAAAATATCTTGAATCACCGCTTGCAGACTTTTAGAAGAATCGTAGCGAAGGCGTAAGGGTTTGGCGGCAAAATGATCACGGATTCTTTCGATCCACCACTGCTCAATGGCTTCAGGATCGGCTAAGCCTTGGGCATGTAGAGTATTGAGGAAGCTCACATAGTTTTGCATATTGCCGATGCTGCCTCGGCTGGTGCGTCCACCTTCTTCGGCTAATATTTGCGAAATATGATAATCGCCTAAAATGCGCTGCACGGGTTCTCTACCCAGCCCTTGAACTTGCCCGCCGCTTTCAGTGAGTAAAGCATCTGAATTTAAGGGCAGACCTTTGCTGCGGGCTATGCGCGAGATAAAAATAATGACGGCTAAAGCACCTTTGCCTTTTATTTTCTGTTGATGAAATTCAAGCAACCGATTTTCCAATTCAGGATGCATGATAAGTCTCTAGTAGAGGCGAGAGTAATTTTACAGCCAGCCAACGAGCCACCGGCGTCGCGACACCATCGCCCATCGCTTTGTAGCCCTCATTATAGGTTCCTGGAATCTGATAGGTATCAGGGGCGCCCATTAAGCGCGCTGTTTCTCGGACGGTTAATAGCCTGCTGTGTAATTCACCATGATGGTGGATCACTAAGGTCTGGCGGCTGCTGCCTCCCTGGGGTGTACGCAAGCATCCTGCCACATCATCAAAGCGCAACTCTAATACTTGCTTACCTGCCCGTGTTCTCTTATATCCTGGCGCTACCAATTTTTTATTTTTTGGCGTATGTCGAAGTAAATTTAAACTTTTCGGTGAAATTAATCGAAGATTACGCGCTTCAGTTTCCGGGTCTGCGAACGGAGCATTCCACTCAATGATGTCTGTCAAGGTTAACTGACGAGGCGGCGGTTCCGGCATGGCCCACCAAATCCAATTGTCGAGTCCTACTGCGGCCTTACGCACCGATTCAGGATGCAGCCAGTTTGGAGTGAAGCTAGTTAACTCTTTCGGAATGGCCAAATTGGATTCAACGGCGACAACGAGTACCCTTGGCCGAGAATGCGGCAACCAGCGTATCGCATCAATGACCATGGCGCCTACTTGATAGCCTCGTTTGGCGAGGGCGGTGTGTAGCTGTCGATAGTGTTCTCCAGCCGATGCGGAAAGTAATCCTATTACATTTTCAGCCACTAGTAGAGGAGGGCGTTGAGGCATTTCATCCATGACGCGCAGCCATTCCCATACCAGGCCGCTTCGTAATCCATGTATGCCTTGAGCCAGACCAGCTAGCGAAAGGTCTTGACAAGGAAAAGACGCCCAGGCTAAAGCAGCGGTAGGTAAATTTGCTCCCTTCACTTCAGTAATAGAGGCTAAATGAAAATGATCTGAACCGTGATTAGCCACATAGACCGCTTTTTTCTTGGGGCAAATGTCATTAGCCCATATGGGTGTAAATATACCTTTAAAGCTTTCAGCGACCAGACCACTGCCGGCAAAAAACTCCAAGAAAGAGCTTTGAGAAGTTGCTTTTTTTTCCGAAGAAATCTTTTTTTTCTTATTTATATTTAACGCAAAAACAGCTTTCAGATGAGAGTTATCTGAATGAAAAAAATCTATTTGTTGTGCATTACTATAAGTACTTTTGGCCATATTCTTAGTATGAGGATGTCTAACTTGAGTGTCAATCTTCAATAAATTTCTTGTATGGGGAAGTTTCATTTTAGATAGATTATGTTTTCTTCCATTAAAACATTCTATGAATTAGAACATTGAAATCGCTGGCTAATTGTAGGAAGAGTAACTAAAATTAATCAGGGACAAAAAAGAGACTATTTAGTGAAGAATGGGGTAGAATTATCGCAGAAATAAACCCGTAAAGCGGGTAAGTATGAAATTTATCTTTAAAAATCAAATAGTTAAATTTGGAGGCGGCGGGAATTGAACCCGCGTCCGCTGATCCTCCGCCCTTGGATCTACATGCTTAGACTTATCTAGATTTTAACCGCTAACCACCCGATAAGCCGAGGTATAATTAACAGCGAGCCCTTAAATTTTAACTCGATGGGCATGGGCCATGCCATCGAGCGATCTTATAAATATGACCACTGAACGTCTCCGAAGAGACTCCGGCTACATAAGCACTCACCGGTCAATGGGCTGTACCGTTTTCTTAGGACGGTAAGCGACAACTAGTTAAGCAGCTACTGCTGCTAAAGCTACGTCGTCGTTGGCAGCTTTACGGCTGAATAAGTTTCCAGCTATAGTTTTGCAATTTAAGATTTACGAGCCTCATTGCTTGCTCGACATGCACCTCAGGTTTTGCAACCCGCGTCGAAGCCAGGTCGCCCCCTATGATTTAATTATACTACTTTTTAGTATGGTTTGACAACCACTTTATCTCCTATTTTTAAGAATTCCTGATTCAACCAACGGGCAGCATCTGGTTGTATTCGGATACAGCCATGGCTGATATTTGCGGTAGCTGAAAGTTCATAGGAGCCATGGATAGCGTAGTATTTAGAGAAATGCATACAGTAAGGCATGGGAGCACCTCCATGCGGTAGGGGATAAATAGTAGATTTACATTCAGGCCCCTCTTTACTGAGCACGCGGAATACTCCTATTGGAGAGTGGCATCGATGATGACTATCTGCGCAATAATCTCTACCGCCACTAGCAATCCCACTGTTGATCAATTCCCCATTTTCATAGGCATACCATCTATGCACTTTAGGGTCAAAAACGAAGGTTCTTTCAGCAAAAGCTAAACTAGGTAAAACTGACAAGCCAAGTAATATGGATACTGTCAACGACTTAATACCCTTTAAAGGTTTCATGATTTTCTCCGACATCCTTGGCATCCATGCCGTTACCATGAAACTGCTATCATTGCAGTTTAAGATATTGTCTAAATATAGAACAGCTTAAGGTTTTTTAAAAATGAGAAAACACAAGTGTTTGAAAATAAAGGATTTAATGATGTCTTAAGAGACGTTGTTTTTCACGGTTCCATTCGCGTTCTTTAGTGGCCGCGCGTTTATCATGGGTTTTTTTGCCCTTAGCTAAAGCAATTTCAGCTTTGACAAATTTACCGCTCCAATGTAGGTCCAAAGCCACCACGGTGTAGCCTTCGCGTTCCTTGGCCTTATGCAATTTTGCCAGTTCCCGTTCATGCAGCAGTAATTTACGAGTTCGGACCGGATCAGGATTGATATGACTGGAAGCACTCAGTAACGGGGAAATGTGCGCCCCAATAAGCCAAGCTTCACCGTGTTTAAGAATTACGTAGCTCTCTTTTAGTTGCACTCTTCCGGCCCGAAGGCTTTTCACTTCCCAACCTGCTAATACCATACCTGCTTCGAAACGGTCTTCGATGATATAATCATGGTATGCCTTCTTATTGGAAGCGATTAATCTCTCGGATGTTTTGGATTGCTTATTCATAAAGGACATTATACAGTAATTCCTACTTATTTTTTAACTCATTACCTGATGAGGGACGTAAGGGAGAAGGAGTGGAGTGGCTTTTCCCTTCATTCCGGAGTTCCCGCTTTGCCGGAACTCTGGATAAAAATTAAAAAACGATTTCCACGGAGCGGGAATCGCTGGAAATTATATTATCAGCTCGGTACAATTTTGATAAGGGTTAATTATGACGGTTATTAATAAATCTGCGATAGTTCCATATACCGCAACACAAATGTTTGATTTAGTGAATGATATTGAACAGTATTCAAAATTTGTTCCCTATTGCGTGAATAGCAAAATAGTTGAACGCAGCATGGATGAAATCCACGCCATGCTGACTTTTGCAGGGGCTGGTATTAGTAAATCTTTTTCAACTTTAAATCGTTTACAACCACATAAAATGATTGAAATGCGCTTGGTTAATGGTCCTTTTAAGAGTTTGGAAGGTTTTTGGAACTTTGAGAATTTGGAAAATCACAGCTCTAAAGTTAGTTTAAATTTAGAATTTGAATTGGCCGCGGGTGTGCTTAAAATAATGTTTGGTCCGGTTTTTAATCAGGTCGCTTCTTTGCTGGTTGATTCCTTTCACAAAAGGGCTGCTGAAGTCTATAAATAGCATGATTCAAATTAAAATCGCCTATGCCAATCCTCAGAGGCAAGTAGAAATTCCTTTGATGGTGGAGGAGAGCTGCACTGTCGCGATCGCTATTCAACGTTCCGGCATACTAAGCCTTTTCCCAGAAATTAAATTAAGTGAGAACTCCGTAGGTATATATGGGCAAAAGGTTCTTTTGGACAGCTTAATGAAAGCGGGAGATCGCGTAGAAATTTATCGCAGTTTACTGTTAGACCCAAATCAGGCACGGCTAAACCGAGTTAAAGGTCCATACCAGGCAAAATCCTAATATTGGAAGTGTATCGGGTGACATGACCATTTTCAAAAAAGATGCGCAACTGTTCGGCTTGATAATCACCATGCCCTGGTTGGATGGTATAAACATATACCATTTGATTGGGGGCGAAGACATTTTCTAATACCGGATTCCCCAATATTGCCACCACTTGCTCTGGCGTCATTCCAGGGCGGATCGCGGCCACTTGATCCAGTTTAATAATATTACCTTGTTTGATATCAGGACGATAAATAAGAAAGCAGCCAGACATACTCAAACTGAGAGCCGCTAACGGTAATAACAATATAAATCGTGCCAAACGCATGGCCTGAATCATACCTATCCTAATGCTTGATCGCAAGCGGTTATGGGTTCTAGGAATTTTTTAACAAGGCTAAATATAGACCGCGCAGGACTATATCCGGTTCTAAATGAGTAAAAAGATTTTCATTTTCAAAAAGATAAGAAAAACCACCTGTGCCGATGATGATTGGTTTAGCATTACCAAAACACTGTTGAGAAATTCCTTTAGTCAATTCTTTAAGAGCCGCTAATTGGCCGAAATACAGACCAGCTTGAATACATTGAATGGTATTGCGTCCCAACATAATGTCGGTTTTTATAATTTCTACTTCAGGTAAAGCCGCCGCATTATTTTTAAGAGCGTCCATGGAAGTTTTGAATCCAGGCAAAATGGTCACGCCTAAAAATTCCTGTTTATCGTTAACTGCTAAATAAGTGGTAGCAGTACCGAAATCGACAATAATAATATTTTTCCCTGGGTGTTGATGAACGCCGGCAATTGCTTCAGCAATTAAATCGGGACCGACTTCTGTGGGATTGGCCGTTTTAATTTTTAAACCGGTTTTGACGCCGGCTTGTAACACAAACGGTTCGATATCAAAGTATTTTATGCAGGCTGAACGAAGTGAGTAATCGACACTAGGCACTACCGAGGCGATGGCAATTTGGCGTAATTGATTGGCTTCAATATTATTTTCTCGTAGTACATTGCGAAAAAATACTCCGATTTGATCAGAGGTGTGTGGTTGTTTGGTATCATATCGAAAACGCATTTTGATTTGGTCACCTTCAAATACTCCACCAAATATATGAGAATTTCCCACATCCAAACATAAAATCATGCTATTTCTCCTTTAAGTTGAGCCGGGGCCGGTGATGGTAAATAAATCAAAACCAACAATAACGCGATCGCTCCTACTGGGGCAAATAATAGAGCGCGATTGGGGTAATATCGCAATAAATATCCTCCTATTAAAGCGCTAAGTGACCATACCAGGTTGGCGATAATTAACGTTAATCCCATGGCTTTGCCTTGTTGCTCTGGCGGAGCGTGAATAGATAAAAGAGCAGTAAATAAGCTGAAAAATACCACATCTCCGGCCGCAATAGGAATTGCACTGCCCCACATCAAGGGGATGCTCCAGGGATGCGAAGGGTATTGGGTTGCTATTAAGCTCATCACTGAACCTAATGCCACCCCAAAGGCCGACAACCATAAAATAATTCGTTGGTTAAAAACTTTAACTAGTCCGTGAATGAGTATACTGGAAGCAATAATCAACCAAAATGCAATCAAACCAACAAACCAACCTACTTTAGCGGGATGATAATGAAAAACGTTTTTCAGTGAAGGAGGAATGAATTCGTAATAACTGCTCCAACTAATTTGGCACAAGATCAACAGCAAAAATAACCGTCGAATTTGTGTAGCTTGTAACAACTTTAAATAATCTTTGAAAGTTGTCATTAAGGAGTAATGTTTTGAGGGTTTTGATGAACAGGTTAAAGTTTCAGGAGCAGAGTGCACCAGGTATAAATTCCCTACCGAAAGGAGTGCGACTACCGCAAAGGGCAATAAATAAGCGACCGGTAACCAGAAAGGGTGCTCGCCTAAATGACCACCAATGATTGGCCCTAAACAGGCTCCCGCGGCAATAATGGATTGAATTAAAGCCATATAACGAACCCGCTGACGATCCGTAGCGATATCTCCCATAATGGCAGGCCCAATGGCTTTATTAGTATTTAAGAAATTAGCAAGAAAAATTCCGGTAATCATTAACAAGGGACTGTGAATCATTAACGCTCCACCGCCCAAAATACCTATCAACAAAAGACCTAAAGAAGTGCTATACAAAGCTAGTTTGCGGCCATAATAGTCTGAAAGTGATGTGAAAATGATATTAGCTAGGACCTCGCCCAATTTATAACAGCTCAAACTCACGCCAAACAGAATGCTGCGGCGAGCCATACTAATTTCAGGGGTAAATAAAGGGGAATTCGTGGCTAGAAATACAAACGCAAATAAAGGTGTCAGTAAGTTATTGCCCAATTCGGCAACTAAAATAGCTATTAAAACGGATATTTTTGGTACCTGTCGCATGATCAAGTCCTCCATCAAAAATTGCAAACAGCATAAATAAAGTGAATATACCTGTCAAGTTGGCATTTTGTACATATTTTGATCTCTCATAAAGATGTGATAAAATTTTAAGCAATTAAATAATAGCCGTAAACTAAGAGAAAGTACATTTATGTCAAGAAGAACTACACCAACTATAGAAGCTCAACAAATTATTTCCGATTACCAAGGTCAAATTCAAGTATGGGAAAAAGAGCAAGGTAACATTGAGCAGCTCAAGACCATTTTAATCCCTCTTCAGGATTTACCCGCTGAAGAACAGGTAAAATTATTGATCGACACTGAAATTTTATTGGGTGCAGCTCATAAAACAGATGAGCAGTTTACTCAGATATTGCTGTTATTAAAGTCAATGTTCGGCGATGCACAATTATTTCGTTTGATGGAAGACCCTAATACTTTAGAGGAGATATTTACAAGTAAAAGGAAAACTAGTTCCTTCATTCAAACTTTAATTGCATATGCCAAAAATTCGAAATTGTCTGTAGAAATTAAAGCCGAATTAAAAACGAGTGAACTTTCTCAACAAGAAGATCAAGCTATTTTTGATAGGCTAATGAATACCCAAGTTACTTATCGTCCCGCGCTGTCAGGCGCCTATTATTCTGGCGCTCCTATTTATTCAGGAAATATTTTTAATTTTATAAAAAATGAAAACGGCGCCGCCAACTTTGCTGCGGTAATGAAGGTTATGTCGGCTGATTCTCTAGTTTCTGCTATAGCCCCATCCTTATGGAAGCATGAACAGGTATTGTTGTTGATTAATAAATTGCAATCGTTTAACAAATTAGAATTAATATTCACAGCATTTGAAAAATTACAATTGTTAAATTTTGTCATTGATGCAGATTTTCAAAAAAACCTAGGTATTTTCTTAGAGGCAATGAGTTTTGATTCAACAAAACTATTTAAGCTGTTCCATAATGCCTATTGGTTTAAACAGATATGTAAAAGTGAGAACGATCAAAAGATCATTGCTGTCTTTACACAAATTCAACGCTATCTTACAGTAGATCAAATGTGTGATGTGGTTGCTTCAGAAGAATTTTTAAAGGAAATCAAGTCTAATAAGAAGATAAAATTTGCGCTGATCGACAAAGCAATCAATCAATATGCCGAAACTTATGGCTCAACTATCGAAACAGATCGCCCAGCGCAACAGGCTTATGACAAATTGATGACTATGGTCTTGGGTTCGGAAAATATTGAACGTTATGTGATCTCTGAAGAAGTAGATAAGTTAGCTGAATTTATTGGAGCTATGTCTAATAAAGCATTAATGCCGGCTCTTACCCAGACTAATAAAATTTTTTGGTCTCCGGCGATATTGCTTAGGATTGGCGCCACTCTAAGTCAAGCTTATTTTAAATTGTTTTTGCGTGAGTCCAATCAATTATGGTTTAAAAATGTAGACCCTTGTCCAGTGGACCCTACCGCTAGGCTAGCCGAGAGATATTTTTCATCCACTCAACCGCAAGACCAGAAAAATGCCGATCAAATAAATATGGATGGATTCATTTGTAATTTTCAGATAATTAGTAAAATATTAGCTAAATCAGATTTAATGGAATTGATTCGGCATTACAAATTGTTGATCTATATTGCCAAAAATGATCACAAAGACGATTCTGGTAAAAATTTTATTACTGCCTTCGATTATTTGAAAAAACATTTCAATCCATCAGAAATGGTGCTCATGATTAGGGAATGTCCAAATTTTTTCAACTATGTTTCTGGTATAGAATCTAGATACAAAGTAGTCATTGATATTTTGATTGACTACGCAATCTCTTACCGAAAATCCGAAAGCTCAGAAAATAAAAGCCAGATTGCATTTGAAAATTTATTGACTGAAGACCCCTATATTCCAGAAAACAATGCGTTTAGATTCATATTACGTAACCGGCCAGAGGCTGTGCTGCCGGTGATCAATGTTTTATCCTCTGAATGCTCTGTGCAAATACTTTTAAAACCAGATTTATTAAAAGGTCTAGCGATGGGCTTGCATATGGACTTATCGGTATTCCTGCAGGCTTTAGCTCCTAAGGTTCTAGTTAAAATTCTCTCGAATTCGGTTATATTTCGTGAGACGGTGCTGAATCCAAATACTTTCCGGGTGGTCTTGAAAAACATAAAATCAGAAGACGTTGTTACTATTTTTACAGAACCCATGCTCCAAGCTTTATCATATCAAGATCTGATACAAATACTTTCAGTACCTAATATTTTCTGGGAGCTATCCTCTGCTCACCCGGATATTTTCCATTTATTGATCCAACCTTTATCACCTGATGATTTAGTGCAAATTATTTCAGACCCAAAGCTCTTTTGGGATGTTGAAAAATTATTATTTGTCCGGCCTGGATTAATTGTTGATGGGTTTAGAGAAATACCAAAACGGGATCGATCATGGAATTCGAATATCGATCTGTTATGGTTCAGACGCAATTTCCCCTGTTTAAAGAAGGTCTTAAGCAAAACTGACTTGAGAGCGTTACTGTTAACCCGCGATTTACTTACTGAACTAGCCCAGGAATCAAAAGAATATTTTGGTGACCTGCTAGCTACCATGTTTAACGTTAGAGATATAATTAAAATGAGCGGTTTTTTGAAGGAAAGAGTGGATACTTGCTTTGAGAATCTCAGGCCGAAAATCCAACTTCTGCAAAAGTTGCTGGTTTATCAAGACCCTGAAGGAGCATTGGATGTTCCTGAGAAAAAAAACGAAGCTAAATCTGAATGGGATTTTCCAAAAAAGTTTGCAGATAATATCGATCAATTAGCTACTGAATTAACTAAACCGGAAGATTCGAAAGTTGAAGAGATTGTTGAGATATTAACTAGAAAAGTCAGCGGTGGCATCGATGAATTTAGAAATAATATTAATTATTTTTTCGAGTTATATCATGAATCCTCTCCTTTGGCAGGAGTAACTCATAAAACCCTAACTGCAATGGCAGTGGTGGCGATCTTGGTGCATATTGACAATAAATCGCCAAATGCCACGCTGATTCTTGAATTAGCTGTCAGACTAGTAGCTTCTATTTCAGAATCACCCTTGCCAAAATATCCCAGAGAAAGCGAACCTGCACTTAGGAAAATTTTGATTGAATATTTAGCTATTACTACTGATAAAACTTGGCAAAGTACCGAATGTATAGAGCTGTTTACTAAATTTAGATGGCAATATTCCTTACAACAGATAACCGACAAGCAAAGTAATCTTTTGGTAGAAATAAATTTAAAAAACCGAGGTTTGCTTGAAAGCGTAGGTAAAGTGGGCCTATTCGGTTCGGGAAATCAAAATAAATCAGAAGCGTGGCAGTCTGCTCTGCGGGCTACTTTGGGGTAGACTTGGCTGGTTGATTCCCCCCCTTGCGATTATTTGATGGATAGAGTAATTTATACGAATGTAATTTTTATAAATGCAATTACTAATTCTAGTTACCCACAGTTAATTATCAATAAACTTGTGGTATAGTCGAGGTTTTGCATCCGGAGAAAGTTATGAACGAGACAGTGGATATGCCTTTTGTATCAGCTGAAGTCAGTTTGCCGGAAATAACAGTTAAATCTTTAATACTGGCAATCGTCATTACCGCCGTCCTTGGCGCTGCTAATGCTTATCTTGCTCTTAAAATGGGCCAAACCATCTCCGCTTCTATTCCAGCAGCGATTATCGCGATGGGGGCGTTAAGATTTTTTCGAAGACATAATATTTTGGAAAACAATATCATCCAAACTGCAGCTTCTGCCGGAGAAGGGGTTGCTTGTGCGGTCGCGTTCGTGCTCCCGGCGCTATTGATGACCGGATACTGGCATTATTTTCATTATTGGGAAACCATGCTGATTACTTTGATTGGCGGCTTTTTTGGTGTGCTGTTCTCAGTTCCTCTACGTAAAGTCATGCTGAATTATCCTAGCTTAAATTTTCCGGAAGGCACAGCGGTTGGCAATGTGCTCAAAGCCAGCGGCGCAGGTACAGCAAAAATGAAGTACTTGCTGAATGGCGGTTTAGGTGGAGGGTTAATCGTTTTGTTACAAAACGGATTGCAAATTTTATCGGATAAAGTGTTGCTCTGGGGTGAAAGTTCCAAAATCCTGTTTGGAATGAGTATTGGTTTTTCACCTGCGTTAGTAGCGGCTGGCTTCATAGTTGGTTTTCAAGCTTGTGTTGCTCTGTTGGTTGGTATTGTGGTCGGTTGGGTTATTGGGGTTCCAGTTTATTCCCATATTTATGGTTTGCCGGCTGCAAGCAATTTCTATGATATGGCTATGAGTTTACGGGCTGATCATATTCGCTATGTTGGTGTAGGCGTAATGCTTTTGGGTGGCGCTTGGACTTTAGTGACTTTAATTAAACCCATTGCGGTCAGTTTTTCTGTTTCTGTTAAAGCATTTCGTGAAGCTAAACAAAATCAAGAAAATTTTCGGCTGTCTCGAACCGAAAGAGATATCCCCTTATACTTGGTTGGCTTAGCCGCCGTCTTGTTGTCTTGTGCGGCCTTCTTGATGTTTGTGCATTTTTTTAGTTTAGAAAATCATCCTTTTTCAAAAACTCTAACTTATGGAATAAGCCTATTTGCCGTATTGTACTTACTCATTTTCGGAGCATTATTGGCTTCGGTTTGCGCCTATATAGTTGGTTTACTGGGTGTCACCAATAATCCTCTTTCGGGTTTAATTTTAGGTTCAGTGTTAATTACTTCTTTGATTTTATTGCCATTCTTCAGTCATATGATCCCGTCGCATCCCGGTATGGCTAAAATAGCGGTTTCTATTGTGATTATCATCACCACGGTAGTTGCTTTAGCCACAATCATATCTGGGGAAAATATCCAGGATTTAAAAGCAGGGCAAATGGTAGGGGCAACACCTTGGAAACAGCAGGTTATGTTATTAGTGGGCGTTGCTGTCGCCGCCTTGGTGGTAGGTCCTGCTCTGGAATTGCTGTTCAAAGCTTATGGGATTGGTGGAGTAGTTCCTCGGGCCGGGATGGACCCATCGCAAATACTATCTGCTCCTCAAGCGGGATTAGTCGCGGCAGTCGCCCAAGGGGTATTTGGTCATTCACTGGCCTGGACTGACATCAGCATTGGTATTTTGATTGCTTTAGCTGCCATTATTGTTGATGAAATATTGAAGAAAAAGGGTCGCCGTTTGCCGGTATTAGCCATCGGCATAGGGATTTATTTACCGCCGGAAATCACTTCATCGATAATCATTGGCGGCGCTCTAAATTGTTTTTGCAAATTTGCTTTAAAAAGAAAGGGACCTTCATTACAAGGTTTTGAAAATGGTACCATGTTAGCCTGTGGATTGGTGGCAGGCGCGGCCTTAATGGGCGTTTTATTAGCCATTCCCTTTGTGTTAAAAGGCAGTTCCAATGCGCTTCGCATTGCTCCACAGAACTTTACAATAATTGCCTATATTTTAGGGTTTCTCTCGATAGTCTTTTTGTGTACCTGGCTGTATAAAACTACTGTTAAACAAAAATAAAGTATAAATAAAAGTTTTAGTTTCTAGTAACATATAGAGGGTTAAGTATGCATTTTACCAAAGTCGAACTAGCCGACGGTTTTTGCTCATGTGAAACAAAAGGACTCCCATTAGTCCTGGCGGCAGATCAAGAAAATCATATTTCCTTTAAGCAATTATTAGCAAAAGCCGATCCTAATTTTTTAATCGATCAACATTCTTTTTTGGCTTATTTATTACTCAAAGGAGTTAACGCCCGTTTTATTCGTTACCTGATAAAATATGGGGCAAAAGTAGATGAGACCGTGGGAGGAAAAGAAGAGAATTCAATTCTTTTATTTTTTATTCAAAAAGTTTCATGTAAACCATCCGATGGAGCGTCTATTTTTACAGGCTTACTGCTTGGTAAGCCTAACTTAGAAAAAATTCTTATTAGAAAACGTAAAAAAACAACTCTTTTTAATTATATTCTAAGAAAAAATTTGTTCGCTTACAATTATTTACTTGGACATTTTTTTCTATCTAAATATTTGATATTACGATCTGTAATTTTACTAAATGAATTTATTTTAAAAGACTTGTCTTTAATAGTATGGGAATATTTAGGGAATGTCCCTTTATCCGAACATATGAAGAGAGCCTTAGGTAAATTATTAGAAAAATTAGAGGCAACTAGAGAATCCTCCCAATCCATAAAACCTGAATCTCTTTTAGAAATGGCCGTACAGCAGAATGATTACCAGCAAATTGATTGTTATATTAAAAAGTGTAATGCGAATCCTGCTTCTGCAAATAATCAAGGGTTGTTTGCAATTGATTATTCTAAACCCATAATTGTACATGGCTTGCCTGTAGCCGGTTCGCCAAAAAACTTGGATTATTTAACATGTCATTACTACAATATATTTAATAAATTAAAATTTGAAGCTAAGCACTGCCATACTGTATCTATGAGTCCTAAATAAGTTCATTCGTTAAAAAGTCATTGTAATAAGAGAGAGCGCGTGGTATTATTCATACTTTGTGTAAATTAATCATATCGATTCGGTACTAAAATTCTATGAAAAATTTGTCTTTGTTTCGTGAATTGAAATTTACTTGGGTTGAACAGCCCGGGTTAAATGAGAAGAAAATTTCGGAAGGATTCTTAAAATTCAATGAAGCCATAAAGGAAAGAAATGATGATAAAAGATTGAAATTGCTAAAGACTGCGGGGGAACATTCAAACTCTTTTCATGCTGCTTCTTTGTATTGTACAGAAAGATTAAAAAGTTTGGAAATTAAATCTGAAAATTTTTCAGAAAGCTTTAAAGAAATTACTGAATGGTATCTTTACGCGGCTCAAATCCATGGTTCTCCCACTTTTCTGCATTTGGCGATTATATATTTAGATTTTGCGAGACGTACAGGCACTCATGATTTTTATAAACAAGCTTATATTTATGCCAAATTAGGCATAGATTTGATGGAATTCTGTAATACCGCTATGGATAATGCTTATATTGGAAAGGGATTTAGTTCCAGCAATCCAGACTTTGCGACTCCTATGCTTCTTGAAGCGGCCTGCTTAAAAGAAATAAAAAAAATAAATACAAATTTCCAAGAAAAACAATTTGAAAAAATTATTGAAGAAGGCAGCGCATCCTTTCTAGAAGTTGTAAGAATCTATACAAAACAGAATAAATTAATTAACTGTGAGCTATAATACTACATAATTAAACAAGAAGATTTAGAGGGAGCCGTTTTCCTAGGAGTGCTTTGAGGTTGGTGGAAAATACTATAAAGATTCTGGGAAGTGTTTACTTGATCAGTTTGCTTTGCTTCTGCTCTTTCTAACCGCATATATTTATTATAAGCTCTCATTACCTCTATATTGTTGTCTCTTTCCTCTTTAGGCGACCATTCATTGTTGAAATTTTGTATTACAATTTCCACGTCAGGGTCTTTATAAGTTCTTCGATATGAGTCTAAATAGGCTTGTAGCCAAGTAATAACGTTTTTTTCTTCTCGGATTTTATCCACTTCAAATTCAAATAAAACTTCCCCAGCTTCCCCATCATATAACCTAAATGTTTTTATATTTTTGGCTTCCGATAGAATGGCAGTTACAGAATGACTATCTTCAATTTGACTTTGAAAAGATATAGTTATAATACCCGATTTTTTTAATAAATCGGCACATCCTTCTAATTTAAAATCCCTGCTTGAGCTAATTAAAGATGGTCCAAATTGCGGTAAAAGTCGATGCAGAGCCATATTTTGATTTCTTAAATAAAGTTGGCTTTCAATTACTCGATCGATAATTACCTTTTCTTCCAATATGCTGGCGTCGTATTGCCCTTTAGGATTGTCACAATAGAATTCTAGCCAGTTTAGAGTTAAGGAAGAACAAATACCTTTATTAACAATGTTGGCGTCAGAGGCTCTTTTTTCGCGTATAAGTCTTTGTATTTGTGCATGTACCAGTAGCTCACCTTGTCCTTTGAATGCTACTGTCTGCTTTCCGCCGTAATCTATTGAATCTTGAAATAATGGCATGATTTCTCTCTAAAAATTGAATTACGCTATTATTTTATGTTTTTTCCCTTAAGAAATGGTTAAATTTTAACCATTTTCAGTATAAAAAAGATCCCGCTTGCCAGGATAAGCTACACCGGTTAACCTATAATAATGACAGCAACTGATCAGCGCTTAATAAGAAACTTTTCTATCATCGCCCACATCGACCACGGCAAATCGACTCTGGCTGATCGTTTGATCCAAGTTTGCGGTGGTCTGAGTGAACGAGAAATGGTTGCGCAAGTTCTAGATTCGATGGATATTGAAAGAGAACGAGGCATTACCATTAAAGCCCAAAGCGTCACTCTGCATTACACTGCCCAAGATGGCCTGACTTACCAATTAAATTTTATTGATACTCCCGGGCACGTGGATTTTGCCTACGAAGTCTCTCGATCACTAGCGGCTTGTGAAGGCGCTTTGTTGGTAGTGGACGCCGGCCAAGGGGTAGAAGCGCAAACGGTAGCCACTTGCTACACGGCTTTGGAACAAGGGTTGGAAGTATTGCCGGTTATCAATAAAATCGATTTACCGCAGGCAGACCCGGAACGGGTGATTCATGAAATTGAAGAAGTTATTGGAATCGAGGCTAAACATGCGGTCAAAGTAAGCGCCAAGCAGGGAATCGGCATTCATGAATTACTTGAACAATTGATCAAAACCATTCCGGCCCCTAAAGGCGAGGGTGATGCCCCTTTACAGGCTCTGATCATTGATTCTTGGTTTGATAGTTATTTAGGAGTCGTTTCATTAGTTCGAATCATGCAGGGAACGTTAAAATCGGGTGATAAGATCAAAGTGATGTCGACCGGAAAAGAATATCTTACTGATGAAGTAGGAGTGTTTACTCCAAAACGTACCGTTAAGGAAGCGCTTTATATTGGTGAAGTAGGCTTTGTAGTTGCCGGGATCAAAGATATTTTCGGTGCACCGGTAGGGGATACCCTCACCCACAGCAAACGTTCCGCCGCTGCAGCGTTGCCTGGCTTCCATAAAATTAAACCCCAGGTTTTTGCAGGCTTGTTTCCGATCAGCGCCGATGATTATGAGTCGTTCCGGGAAGCTCTAGCCAAACTAAAATTGAACGACGCCGCTTTATTTTTTGAACCGGAATCATCCACTGCCTTAGGATTTGGTTTTCGCTGCGGATTTTTAGGAATGCTCCACATGGAAATTGTGCAAGAGCGTTTAGAACGGGAATATAATTTAGATTTGATTACCACAGCGCCGACCGTTATCTACGAAATCTTAACCAAACAAGATGAAATCATTTACGTCGATAACCCTAGCCAATTGCCTGATATTGGTAAAATCAGTGAAATCAGAGAGCCTGTGGCGGATGTGCGCATTTTGACCCCTTCAGAATATTTAGGAGCAGTGATCACTTTGTCCATGGAACGAAGAGGCGTTCAGAAAAAAATGAATTATGTCGGTAAACAAGTAGCTTTAGAATACCAAATTCCGATGAACGAAATCGTCCTAGATTTCTTTGATCGACTAAAATCAGTAAGCCGTGGCTTTGCTTCTTTGGATTATAGTTTCAGTCATTTTGCTGCCGCTGATTTAGTGAAACTGAATATTTTGATTAACTCAGAGAGAGTAGACGCATTAACCTCGATCACCCACCGTGAACATGCTTTTACCCGAGGTAATGCCTTAGCTGAAAAGTTGCGCGAATTGATCCCCCGGCAAATGTATGATGTTGCTATTCAGGCAGCCATTGGTGCTAAAATTGTTGCCCGCCAGAATGTTAAAGCTTTACGTAAAGACGTAACTGCCAAGTGTTACGGCGGTGATGTCTCACGTAAACGCAAGCTATTGGAGAAGCAAAAAGCAGGTAAAAAACGCATGAAGCAAGTTGGAAAGATATCGATTCCGCAAGAAGCCTTTTTGGCTGTCTTAAAAGTGGGGAAAGATTAGTTGATGTGGGTGCTAATGACACTTACATCTAGCGTTAAAGTTTCGACCTACCGTATCAATCTTTGAATAGAGTCTCGCTAGTTTCGGTGGCCGGTCTAAGTTATTTTCCATAATATCCGAAATTCCAGGGATCAGAGTAGGGGATATATCAGCATCTTTATCTCATCAGTAAGTCCAAAGCTGGATGACGGCTTTCAGGATTTGCTTTATAATAGGTGACTTTTTGGAGAAAAAAATGATTTTAGACTTTACTTTCTACTTAACCTTAATTGTAGTGATTACTGGAATAGTTAGCTTAATTGATGTCCTATTCTTTGCTAAAAAAAGACATCTCAATCAAAAAAAACCGCCCACACTCGTGGAATATGCTCGAGCTTTTTTCCCGGTTTTATTATTGGTTTTAGTGATTCGCTCCTTTGTAGTGCAACCTTACCGGGTCCCTTCCAGTTCTTTAGCGCCCACCGTCTTACCAGGCGATTTTATCGCTGTAAAACAATATCAATACGGACTAAGATTGCCAGTTACCAACACCAAAATTTTAAACATCAGCGAACCCAAGCACGGCCAGATATTTTTATTCCGATTTCCGCTTAACCCCAAAATTACCTTTGTCAAACGCGTGATCGGTGTCCCAGGCGATCATATCCAATATAAAGATAAAGTGCTGTATATCAACGGAGTAGAACAGAAGCAAAAATTATTGGCACATACACATTATATCGATGAGAATGGAGTTTATTTTACAGTCGATTTGAAGGAAGAAAATTTAGAGGGTGTTAAGCACATGATATACGTTCAACCCGAAGGTGGTGAAACCCAAGATATCGATGTAGTCGTGCCTGCCGGCAAGTACTTCGCCATGGGAGATAATCGTGATAATAGCGGAGATAGCCGAATTTGGGGCTTTGTGCCCGAAGCCAATCTTATCGGGCAAGCATTCTGGACTTTTATGAGTTGGGATGGTAACGCATCCGGCTGGAACAAAATTCGTTGGAATAGAATCGGTAAGGCGGTAAACTAATGTCTGAAAGTCTTCGATCTTTAATGGATCGAATCGGTTATGCTTTTCAGGATGAAAGATTGTTAGAAAACGCCTTACGTCACCGAAGTGTCGGTGATTTAAACAATGAACGTTTGGAATTTCTGGGGGATGCGGTTTTAAGTTTAATCATCACCGAAGCATTATTTGAAGATCATCCCAAAGCCAACGAAGGAGAATTGAGCCGAATGAGAGCCATTTTAGTCAGTGGCGTGCATTTGGCTGAACTGGCCAGAAAATTAGAGTTAGGGCCTTACCTTAGTTTAGGTTATGGTGAACAAAAAACCGGTGGACAGCAAAGAGACTCTATTTTGACTGACGCATTTGAAGCATTGATTGGCGCTATTTATTTAGATGGTGGGATACTAGCCTGCCGGCAATGTATTTTCAAATGGTATGGCGTTCGCCTAGAAGATCTCAGTCAAATGCAACCTGCTAAAGACGCTAAAAGTTACCTGCAAGAATGGGTTCAAGCGCATAAATTCCCTTTGCCTACCTACAAGGCGACAGTCAGCGGCAAACAACATGAGCAAGTGTTTGTAGTAGTTTGTGAAGTAGAAGGCTTGCCTTATTCGGCTCAAGGCTCCAGCACCAGCCGCAGAAAAGCTGAGCAATTGGCTGCCAAAAATTATTTAGATTTATTAACTTGAGTCTGGCAATATGAAATGTGGTTACATTGCTATTATTGGTCGTCCGAATGTGGGCAAGTCTACTTTATTGAATCATTTATTAAATGAGAAAATCAGTATTACTTCCCGCAAACCACAAACCACACGCCATCGTATACTCGGTGTAAAAACTGCGGGCGAGGTCCAATTTATTTATGTCGATACCCCAGGTTTGCATAGTCATGAAGGGCGTGCTTTAAATCGTTACATGAACCGTACTGCTTTAAAGGTTTTGCTTGAAGTAGATGTGATTGTTTTGGTGGTTGATGCCAAAAAATGGCATGAACAAGATGATTGGATTTTAAAAAGACTCAAGCAAGTGGAAAAACCAATCATTTTAGCGGTCAACAAAATTGATAAGCTTACCGGCCGTAGTCAATTATTGCCTTATTTGCAAGCCGCTTCCGAACGTTTCGCTTTTTTTAGTGTGATTCCGATCAGTGCTAAAAGAGGAGATCAATTAACGGCTTTAACAGAAGCCGTGCAACAATTTTTACCGCAGCAGCCTCATTTATTTCCAGCGGATCAAGTGACCGATCGTACTGATCGTTTTATCGCTGCAGAAACCATCCGCGAAAAATTGACTCGATTTTTGGGACAAGAATTGCCCTACGCCTTGACGGTGACTATTGAACAATTCGAAGACTTACCAGAAATTGTAAAAATTTCGGCTATTATTTGGATCGAAAAACCCAGCCAAAAACCCATTGTGATTGGTGAAGGTGGCGAACGCTTAAAAATAGTCGGGCAAAAAGCCAGATTAGATTTACAAAAATACCTGGATAAAAAAGTTTTTTTAAGGCTTTGGGTTAAAATAAAAAGCGGCTGGTCCGACGATGAGCGCTCATTACGTCAACTGGGATATGGAGCAGAATAAATGACCCAACCAACCTATCCTGATGAGTCGCAAGGGAGAGGAGAGCGGAGCGGCCTTTCCCTTGATTACAGAATCACAGCTTTGCTGAGATTCTATATCGAAATAGTAAACCGCTTCGCAAGCTGTGGCGGGAGCGATCTTTCCGTTCATTCCGGAGTTCTGGCTTTGCCACAATTTCGGATAAGAATCAGGCATCAGCAATTCACGCGAAGCGGAAATTGCTAATGATACGAGTATTGTTAGAGCCGGTTTTTGTGCTACATCAACGCCCCTATCAAAACAGTAGTTTGATCGTAGAATTGTTCTCGCAACAATTTGGCAGAGTGTGCGTGTTGGCGCGCAGTGCTCGCGGACCTAAATCCCGTTTTCAAGGTTTTTTGCAACCTTTTGCCCCTTTGTTAGCCTCTTGGAGCGGCCGCCGGGAATTAATGCATTTAAATGCGCTGGAATTATCGGGCAGTCCTTTGAATTTAAATGGACAAGCACTATTTTGCGGTTTTTATTTAAATGAACTCTTACTTCGATTATTGCAGAAGGAGGACCCAGAGCCCTCGATTTTTTTTGATTATCGAGCTGCTTTAACAGACCTTGAAAAAAGTAACCATATTGCTGTGGTTTTAAGACGTTTCGAAAAACGCCTATTACATAATTTAGGTTATGGATTAAACTTGAAGGTTGATTCACAAGAATTTTATCGATGGACTCCATCCGATGGCTTGTCACGATATGAAAAACAAGGTGATATTGAGCCGAACGTTTTTTCCGGCCGTAGTTTGTTGGCCTTGCAACAAGAACAATGGGATCATCCAGAAGACTTACTAGCTGCCAAGCAGCTAATGCGTTTAGTACTGAAATCGCATTTGGGAGGTAAGCCACTTAAAAGTCGCGACTGCTTTGAATTGCTAAATAAAATAGAGGAAAAATGATGAGTCGAAAAAATCCAATCCGTTTAGGGGTTAATATTGATCATGTTGCCACGCTTCGGCAAGCCCGAGGAACTGATTATCCTGATCCGGTTGCAGTAGCTATAGCTGCATTGGAAGCTGGAGCAGATGGCATTACCTTACATCTTCGTGAAGACCGCCGGCATATTCAGGATGCAGATTTGTGGAAACTCAAGCAATCGATTCATGCTCCTATTAATTTGGAAATGGCGGTGACCGAAGAAATGCTAACCATAGCTGAAAAATTTAAACCGCAACATTGCTGTTTAGTGCCAGAAAAAAGGCAGGAAATTACCACAGAGGGTGGTTTAGACGTACTATCTCAAGAAGATTACCTGCGTCATGCTTGTCAACGGCTCAATAACGCAGGGATTTTGGTGTCATTATTTATCGATCCGGACCCTAAGCAAGTGGAAGCGGCAGTACGTTGCAAAGCCCCTATAGTTGAATTGACCACGGGGCCTTATTCTGAGGCTGAAACGCTGACAGAAAAAACTGCCACCTTAGAGCGTCTAAAATTAGCAGCTCATTTGGCAGGTCAAAGAGGTCTGATCGTTAATGCCGGCCATGGATTAAATAAAGAAAACGTAAAGCCGGTGGCGGCGATCCCCAATATGCATGAACTGAATATTGGTCACAGCATCATCGCTGATTCAATTTACATAGGGATAAAATCCGCAGTAAAAGCAATGAAAAAGCTGATGCAAGAGGCTCGTAAAAAAGTTTCTGATCTATGAGTATGTTGCGACAGTTTTAAAAAGATCTAAAACAAATTTGTCTAATTGATGGTAACAAAAACGCCAGAAGTTGTTTGTTCGAAAATTAAACCTTTACCAGTTATTAAATCCTGATTGAAATGCAATAATTGCTCTCAACCATGCCTCAGAATAATATTCACGTGTAAGCGAATAGAGATTGTCAAAACCCCCTGCTTTGGCTATTACGTACTCAACGGTACACAATTAAGGGGGGATTTCCAATGGAAACGAGTATTGTAAAAGTGGGTATACGAGAGTTTCGAGAACATTTACCCCAATATCTGTTGTCTTCTGCACCCGTTGCAATTACCCGACACGGTGAGACAATGGGATTTTATATTCCAACTCGCCATCAACCCGATCAAGCGAAATTAGAATCTTTGAATGAAAAATCGTGATATGGATGATTGGCCGGTTGGTTGAGATCAGAGGTCAGGTAAACAAGGACGATGATATTACGCCTAAGCAAGAATATTCACCTCCAAAATATATGCCTAGACTCATAGGGTTGGGATCGGTAAGCTCATCCTCATCATCTTCTTGGTCCAACTCTTCATTGGTTTCTGTGCCAAAAAGTAGTTTTGCTGGTTAGCCTATCATGGTTTGAGCCACAGGAAACTGTGGCCCAACAACCTAGCTAAATTGCCTGCTCGACAATAATAGCTGCTTATAGCAGCGTAGTTTCTGTTTAATTTTGTAAATAGTGTTTTCAATGGTTTTCTTGCTAACGCCAAATATTATCGCTATTTCTTCACAAGTTTTTCCTTGAATATACCAATGAAGATACTCCCGCTCATGATGGGTTAAATAAACGTTATTCAATTTACCTTTAAGATAATATCTTTTAACCGGGATTGATTTAATGAACCTATGCTCTTTAAAATAAAATATAAAATGCCAAAGAATTTTAAGGTCCAAAAGATAAATTTGATTGTTATCTGAAAAGAATCTAAAAATTTCTAAAAAATTATCGTTTTTTTCTAAATAAGTCACACTATGAGTAATATTAAATAATTTACGTAAATTAGCGTCTAATGATTCTTGCTCTGGAGTATTATAAAGAGAATTAATCGGCCAAAATTCTA
This sequence comes from Pseudomonadota bacterium, assembly GCA_018241585.1. GTDB lineage: Bacteria > Pseudomonadota > Gammaproteobacteria > Coxiellales > Coxiellaceae > JAFEDN01. Next base: position 25,138 of record JAFEDN010000010.1, read on the forward strand.
TACCTGACTGATATGTCGAAATCGGTTTATCATTATCGTACCACGTCAAGGGGTAGAAGTATTCTTCGTAAAAATACTTCATCAATTGTGGACAATCGCAGAGAATAGGTTATAACGATTATGGAGCGAAACGCCTTGGTTTTAGAGAGCAAGAAATAGTGGGTCGTTCTGATTTTGAAAGAATTGATGTGGGTAATGATTAAGAATTTTTCTACTATATTCGCTGTAAAATAAAAGGTTTAAAATTTAGGTAGACAACAATTTTTAAATTTTATACCGCTTTGGCAAAAACAAAGATCATTGCGATTTATTTTAGGGGTACTTCCAGAATAATAATACCAACGATTTTCTATAAGTCTAAATTCGCTTCGTTCATATAATATTTTTTGTCCAGCCTCCTGATTTATCAAGGCATAAAATTCAACATAACCTTTATTGTTACCAGGCTTTATTGCTGGTACTGAAATGATTTTTAAACCTAACCATTCAACTTGCGAAGCCCATCGTCGAGCCGATGCTAAATCAAAGCCTTTTAAAGCAGGGCCGTACATTGTGCGCTGGATATAGGCTGCATCTGCTAAAGAGTAGGCTGTGTATCGAGATCGCATCAATGCTACTGGAGTTTCAGGCAGACGCTCACCGGTTAAGTAAGGACTGCAGCACTCAGCAAAATTTAATCCGGATTGACAAGGACAATTTTTAGTCGGCGTTTTCATATTCACGAATGGTTATATCCCCTGCAGAATGGCAAACCAGTACATAGCCGCCATTATGCCATGAGCCTAAAACATATCTTAAGCCTTGTGAATGTTCATGAATATTCGGGCGGTGGGTATGCCCATGGATCAGCCGGGTCGCTTGATGTTTGTGCATCTCCGCTTCAACCGCTTCGTCGGTAACATCCATAATGTATTGAGCTTGTGAATTCACCACCTTACGGCTTTGCGCTCGCAGCCAAACTCCCGCTTTTTTTCTCCAGGATAGAGGAAGCCTCAGAGCTAACCATTGGTAAAAACGGTTATGCATATAAGTTCTATTTTTTTGATGCGCAAGGTCCAAAGTACAAAGCGAATCACCGTGCATAAGCAAGGTTTTTATTCCATAAAGGTTGATCGTAGCAGGGTCTTGCAAAAGCTTCACTCCAGTCATTGCTGCAAATCGCTTGCCAATAAGGAAATCGCGATTGCCGCGCATGAAATAGACCGGCAAGCCGTTGCTGGTGGCTTGTTTTAACGCATTAATGATTTTCAAATGAAAAGGCGAAAGGTCATCATCGCCAATCCACACTTCAAACAAATCCCCCAGAATATACAAGGCATCGGCACTGGTAGCAGATTGAAGCAATTTCAAAAAAATCTGTAATATTTGCGGTTCGCTTTCTTGCAAATGTAAATCTGAGATAAATAATGTTTCAGTCATAATTACTATTTTTTTCAAACCTCTGGTCATTGCTGCCTAGAGTGAAGCGAAGGGAAGCAGCCAGTTCGAACTTTGTAGAAATTGAAAAACCTGTCCTAATGAGGGATCGCAAGGGAGAGGAGAGCGGTAGCGACCTTTCCCTTGATTACTGAG
>JAFEDN010000110.1 GCA_018241585.1 Pseudomonadota bacterium
TGATCGGTAGAAGGCCCATTTACTACGACCACTTCAAAATCAAAATGATTTTTTTGCCATTGCAAGCTATTCAAAACTTGATTCAAATTTTCCGCACGGTTCAAGGTGTTAATCACAATGGACGTAGTTAAGGGTTTTTTATTCATATTCAAATAAGATACCAGATTAAACAGTTTTATGGAATAATACCATTCTCATAATTCAAAATTTCACTAATAAAATGAGCTAATAACCCGGATTCAGCGCAGCGATTTTCAAAGAAAGGTTATGAGGGTGAAAAACAACGGATGGTCCTGACTTCATCGCCCGCCCTATGGGTTAAGGGTAAGTTATGTCGTCATTTTCAAATCTAAATTCGACCCTGATTCACTATTGCTCTTTTGGTTAGGTTCGTGTTCAACATTAGAATCAGTTCGTTTCCATTTACAACAAGATTTAAAAAATTGACAACCTTCATTTTTCTTTTGCTCCGCTTCAGAGTTATTTAAAATCGAGTACTTTTCCTCTGCCTGTTGATCTTTCAAATCTGCACTAATTTTAAAGATTAATTTATCTTCTGCGACTTTCTTGGTGATCTCACTTATTTTTTTTTGAATCTTATCTGAAGTAATTTCTGAGCCACATGAACTTCTAAAAAATCGCCAACAAGCATTCTGATTAATTTCCAGAACCTCTTTAATAGCTGCTCTTATTCGTAATGATACTTGTTCTTTCATTCCCAAATTAAACTTACCCCACACTTCCCGCAAAGGTGTTCCTGAAATTCCATCTTTATTTTCTTTACAAATCAATTGATAATTACGATTCTCATCTTTTGCTTCGATTTGATCAATCACATAACCAATTGCTTTTTTATATTTCTCATATTGGCTTCCAGTAAAAATCCCACAAATTCCTATCCAAAATTCATCTAATACGGCGAATGTCAAATAATCATCGATACTCTCATCTTTCCGTGATTTGAAATATTTTTTCATCAGACTCTTCACAACAAGCACCCCCAAACTGACTCCCAACGATAATCCCAAACCTATCAGTGCTTTCTGCAATTCGCTGAATTGGGTTCCACTAGAATTATTTGACGGCGCAATGATATCCGCAAGTTTTGGGCAGCCTTGGCAGTGTAAACGCCCATTCCATACCGATACCTGAAATGACGGAGGTTGATTTGACTCGGCAATAAAATACACTTGACCCTGTTGAATAGACTGTTGAGTAAAATTGGTGATTGGGTTTTCCCACGCCCAGGTATAGGCAAAGCGATCGTTTTTAACGTCACTCACTTCAAAAATCAATGTTTCCGCAGCAACAAGAGGGTCTGAAGCCTGTAGATTAATATTACTTAGGACAATTTTATCCGGCGGACTGATTTTTAAAAATGCATGCTCCAATAGCGGCGGCATTGCAAAATCAACGATACAAGTAAAGGAACCATAAGCCCCACCGGATGTACTGTCAGCAATTGCTATTACCGCGGCAGGCGCGCTCGCGCTGCCATCGGGGATAAATACCACTTCCTCACGGTCCACTTGGCTTTGTTGAAAACTCGGTAATCGATAATCCGGAGATGCCGATAAAGCAAAATACCCATGACTGACCGTGTCGCTAATAGGGGTATAAATTATATTTCCCCCTGTACTGCTAATCGCATTGAGAACACTTGGAGTTAGGGTAAAGGTTTCATTTTGATTGATCGGCCAATCATTAGCAATGAGCATCAGAGTATTGCCAATGCTAGATTCACCACTTAATCCAGTATTAGGGTCCGTTGCCAATAGCTGATAATTCGGCGCTATGGACATTCCGTTCGGTTGAAACTGAACCAGCCCTTGTCTGATTTGTTTCTGTGAGAAACTGGTAATAGCTTGACCTGGTTTATCTGCCCATTCAAATTGGCCATACTGAGGCGTGTTAAGAACGATAAATATTAAATTATCATTGGTCGTTTGAGTGCAGTCATTGATGCACAGATTATCCGTATTTAATAATAGCGACTTACCGAATTGTAGAAACAATTGATTGGCAGTGATCACCGGCTTTTTATAAAAAGTAACGTTACAAGTTTCTGGCAAGGTGGCTGTTCGTCCGTCACTCACAGATACTGCGTAACCCGGCGCATAATCACTACCATCATGAATGAGCGTTACTCCCCCCGCGGTTAAAATTTGTTGGGTAAACACGATCTCAGAGTTTTGCATCAGATAAGATTGTATCCACATCGTGGCATGAGTAAGATTAGTCACGTCGAACAATAAATTGGGGTCCGCCACCCCATTGTGAATCGCAATTAAATTACTCGTTGTTAATTTCTTCGCCTGACCCTGGTTAATAGATAGCATATTGGTTACCAATATCGGTCGAGTATCAAAATCAATACTAGCGGATTGTGCCGCAACATAAGCAATGCCTGTTGTGTTAACGGCAACTGTGTATACCGGCGGGCTGGTACTATCATCGTGTTGAAAATAAATTCGGCCTTCGCTGATATCCTGTTGAGAAAAATAAGTAACCGAGGATGGTGGATTAGTATTCAATTGAAATTGGCCATGCTGGAGATTGTCAATTTTGAAAAATATCTGACTGGGGTTATGGTTCTTATCGGTAGCCAACAAAAAACTACTATTCAAGAGTACCGTTTGATTTTGATTAATCACCAAGCGATTATTTACTAAGATTGGTGGAACATCACCCAATATAACATAAGATCGGCCCACTTCGTTTAAACCATTGACAGAAGTATTACGCGCGCCTATCGCTAAATCTTCAATCCCATCGTTATTGATGTCACCAATGCCGACAATAGGCAAACCGGCTAAACCATAAGACAATTCTCCATCTATCTTAAAACCATTCACTCCATTTAAATTAGATAAAGCCACAACTCCATCTTTGTCGACTGCACCAGATACTCCAAAAACCACGTAACATCGACCCCCATCAGTCTGACCCATAATGTCCATATGATCAGCGCAAGTTAATAGATCTGAATATCCATCTCCATTAATATCCACCCCACCGACGCTAACACCATTATAGCTAAAACCGCCTGTAGAGGATTCACCGTCGAGCTTAAATCCATTGGTCCCATTGAGATTAGCCAGCGGTAATAATCCGCTCTCTCCGACTTTCGGGCCGCCAAATACCCCATAACTTCTACCTATTTGATTATAATTGAGAGCACCTAAAATAAAATCAGCGTAAGTGTCGTTATTAAAATCGCCCGCTGCGCTGACTGAAAAGCCACTGAAATCATTATTGTTTTCGCCATCCAATTTAAATCCGTTAGTGCCATTCAAATCTGATAACGCAATGACTCCACCACTACCTATTTGAGGACTACCAAATATGAGATAGGTTCGACCTTTATTATCGAGATTTTTGGGATAATACTGAGCGCCAATTAACACGTCAGAATATCCATCCCGATTGACATCTCCCGCAACACAAAGAGCAAAGCCGCTATTATCTTTATCGTTTTCTCCGTCGAGTTTAAAACCATTGGAGCCATCTAGATCTGATAAAGAGATCAATCCACTAGCTCCTACATTAGGGCCCCCAAATACTACATAGCTACGCCCCTTCAAAGTATTGCTTGGGTAGCCATGAGCACCAATTAATAAATCAGTAAATCTATCTCCATTGACATTTCCTGCCGCGCTCACATACCAGCCGCTGTAATCTCCATTGTTTTCTCCTTCCAATTTAAAACCATTAGTACCATTAAGATTCGTTAAAGAGATGAATCCGTTGCCACCAACTTTAGCTCCTCCGTATACGACATAACTGCGTCCTTTAAAATCATTATTAGGATAACCTTGAGCTCCAATAACAAGGTCCGCAAAATTATCGCCATTGAAATCTCCAATCATACTCACTGAAGCACCGCTCCAATCTCCACCGCCTTCTCCCTCTATTTTAAAACCATTGAGTCCATTCAAACTTGATAATGCGATACTTCCAGTCTTTCCGACTTCAGGGCCACCAAATATCACATAACTGCGGCCTTGATTATTTCCGTTTGGATAACCATAAGCTCCGATAATGAAATCGACATAGCCGTCACCATTGAGGTCATCACGGCCGCTGATAGAATGACCACTATTATCATAGTTACTTTCTCCATCTATTTTAAACCCATTTGGTCCATTCAAACTTGATAACGGCAACACTGCCGGAAATTGTCCTTGTTTCATGTCATTGACTCCTAAATAACAAATTATTCAGGCTGGCCTCCATAAGCTGGGTGCTGCCTAACATGCCATTGAGTGGATTGCGCAATTCATGGAAAAAAGCAGCCGGAGTTTCTGGTTGCAAAACCAGCGGCGAAGCTTTTAGCTTCGAGACGAGGGTTAACAGTGGGGTATCGGCTTCCTGACCTAATTTCCGTATGATGGTGCTCATTCATGCGTGTTAATGTATACTTTTGTTTAAACGGCTGCAATGGCTTGACTTTGGGGAAATGTACTTGGTAAAAAGACCAAGGAAAATAGACATGAGCTAGAGTGAAATCATCACCGTATTATTAGGGTTTCAACACTGGCGATGAAACTAGATTTTTACAGGTTTTAATATTGGAGCTTAAAACAGAATTCGCGTTATTAGTATGAATAAATCAATAAGTATCATAGTAAATGCCACAAATCGGTCGGATGCATTACTCAATGCCACTTTACAAAGTATTAGCTGCCAAGGTTATGAAAACTTCGAAATTATTTTAATTAGCGATAGTCTTCATGAGATTTACGCCGACGGCAATAATAGAATCCAATGCGTTTATAAAAATCAAAGTAATTTAAGCAGCTTAAGAAATATGGCGCTTTCAGTAGCGTCCGGTGAGTTGGTGGCATTCATAGATTGTGGTTCTATTGCTGAGCCGGAATGGCTTAGCCAAATCGCAGCAGCTTTTGTTGATCAATCTGTAGCAGGTGTTAGCGGCAGTTGTTTTGATCAAACAGGCTGCAATTTAGAACCTCGTTTTCTAATTGGTGATCGTCTTGGAAATTTTGGAATCTGCACCAAAGTAGAAGCCGGTTTGGGTTTTCCTTTTTCTTTTATATTTCCGTGTCTCCGTGCTACTAACATGGCATTTCGACGTAATATTTTGTTGCAACTGGGTGGATTTGATCAAAGGTATCGTTCCGACTATATGGTCATGGATATTTGTTTGCGATTAGTAGATTCAGGACAGCTAATACGTCATCTTGCCGCAGGATATGTCCATAATAAAATTTCTGAGTTAACATTTGATTACAATGATAAAGTTCTTTTTTCTAATTTACATGCTCAATCCTACTATAATCAGGTAGAAATTGATCAGGATAATAGAAAATATTTGGCCAGAGAAATGGACAGAATCTCAAAATACCAAAATAATGCAGTCGATACCAATCAAGACAAGATAAATTTTACGTTATTGCCAAAATTACCACTTAATAAAAAGCAAGTAATCGTTTTTTTGAGCTATGATTATCCTCCTAATTTATCCGGAGGAATTGCTCGATTTACCCAAGACTTGGCCACTGCCCTAGCTCAGTTAGGGCATACTATTCATGTTATTACTAAGTCTTTTCAAGAAATTAATACGGTTGATTATGAAAATGGCGTTTGGGTGCATCGGGTTATCATCAAGCATTTCCCTTTAACGGCTGAAGCGATTGATAAAAATATTCCTCAATTTATTTGGGATATTTCTGGTACTTTTTTGAGCGAAATTGACCGAATTGCTCATTATCGTGCTATTAATGTGGTACAAGCTCCAATTTGGGATGTGCTGGGAATTAGCATTCTATTGTCGAAACGATATAAATTAATAACGAGTTTGCATACCACCTTAGCTATTTCTTACAGTTGGGGTACTAATCAGAACCCTGAACATTATCAAAATTTTGTAGCACCAATGATCAATTTGGAAAAATATATGTTGGAAAATAGTGATCATTTACTAGCTAATTCTCAGGCAATTATCAAACAAGTGGTTGAAGTTTATAAGACCAATATACCTGAAGGAAAAATTTCTATTGTCCAGCATGGCAGTGCCGATTGGTATAAGCAGGTGGAGACAAATTCTACCAAAGATACATTGAATTTGTTATTTGTGGGCCGGCTGGAAAAACGAAAGGGGATTGATATTTTATTAAGTATTGTTCCTAGGCTTTGTCATGAGTTTCCAAACTTACGGGTAAATATAGTGGGTGAGGATTCTATACCCATAATGAATCAAAAAA
>JAFEDN010000111.1 GCA_018241585.1 Pseudomonadota bacterium
GGTATCAAAAAGCTGTTCAGCAGGGAAGCGAAGAAGCAGGGAAGGCGCTAGGTCAGCTATTAATAGACAATCCATCTCTTGCGAAAAATATTTTTAATTTTTACGGTGGAGCTATAGCTCAAGGAACAAGCAATTCTCAACAAACTACTACTTCATTTCATGCGAGTTCTCCTTCAAAATGAGTATATTTTTGAAGTTCATGAAAATCCATGAACAGTTACCATCAATGAAATAAAACGATTGCCAGGTTCATTGAGCTTGCACTGTTAAAATTACGTCAAGTGTAACCGGACATCCCGGTCATTTTCGCCCGTTATTGGATGCTTGTGAAGTGGATGAAGTGATCTATTGTGAATTGCCCCGGCAGTGTTTTTGTGATGGAAAAATCCATGCGGGTGAAGAAATCCAACGCCATCAAGTGTATGAACTACCCGAGGTCCAATTTTTTATAAGGTAAATTGAATATTTCAGGTCAGACTAAATAAATTTACAGACTTTAAGGAACCGTAACATAGAAAGTATTTAATATGTACGGATTTTCAGTAGTATACCCATCAATTGCAAATATTGCAGAAGTTGTGCCATCTTGGCCGATATAGTTTTGATCCCAAGTGGGGACGTTTCCTGCTCCATCGAAAACTTTACAGCCGGTTCCGTATTGAGGTGAATTTAACGGGCATAGTACTACATAAACGCTGGTACCAGAACCGGAATGATCTAAATTTTTCAAATCATCAGGATAATTATCTATAACTAACTTATAGGTTTTATTTCTATTAAAATTAATTAAGTTGATGATAACTCCACCGAAAGCAGTTGAATAAACATTATCTTGTGGTGTCAGTTGAACCTTCATTTGTTTACCCACGTTGATTATGCTTCCTGTTGTAAAACTAAGAACTGTGTCGCCTGAAGCTGCACTTTTAATGTTATCGAAGCTGATATAATAGTTATCACCTAAATTGTAAGCAGAAGGATTGGGGAAGGTTATGGTTTGCGCAGCATAATCTGGTGTAGCATAAGCTTGATAACTATCGTTTGTATCTTGAGCTTTTATACTAAAGTTCGTGGTGCCAGTTGGCGAAATACTATTATGCTGTAGTGGTATACCAAAGGCAGTTAAACAATCTGCTATATTAAAAGTCGTTTTATCGACTACAGGATGCCCATCATTTACTACAACCGGTGAAAAAGTCTGTTGGCAACCTGAGGCAGTATTATTCCAACCGAGAACCAAATTAGAGTCCATTTTAAATTGTATGTTTAGAGTTACAGCGGGTTGAGTAATGCCGTTACTAACAATAGACACAAATGCTTGGACGTTTTGATTAATTAAAGAAGCATCTAAACTATCTGTGTCTTTCAAAAGTAAATAGGTTTTGTTGGTTGTAGTGTCTATATAAAGTGTTAAGCGACTATCAGATTTGTCGGTATCGAGAAAAAAGCCATAATTAGTATTATTAGTAGGATTATTAATCAGGTTGTCTAATTCGATAACAGCGTTATCGGTAGCAGGTATATTCTTAGCAATAAAAAGCGCTTGGGTAGCATCAAATTGTAATGGCAAGACAGCACTGATCTTATTCTGATCCCAATCTACAGACGTTGATTTAACCGGCATAACTAGGAAACCTGTATTAGGGGAGCTATTATTGGCTCTGCTACTATGAACATCGAAACTGACATTACATTGTTGTGCAGCGTAATTAGATGGAGGTGTTCCTGAAATGACACCCGCACTCGAGATCGCGGCCCAAGAGCAATCGGGGTAATCATTCGGTTTATTACTATGGTTAATGACAAAAGTTAAAGAATCATTGTGAATCAGATCTTGGTTATTTGTTGAGGCATTTAATACTGTGGTTTGAGACATGTATTTAGTACCATTAACAGAGTAGGGGTTGATATCGACACTATAATTTGTTTGACCAGTCATAATTGGATCAAGTAAAACTGATGAGTTTGCTTGCGGAGGAGTTACCGTGCCAGTGACTCGTATGTGGAAGGTGCCAGTGCTGGCTGGTTCACTGGGAGTAGACTTACTGACTGCGTCAATGGTAAAGCTGCTGGGCATACTTGCAGAGTTATCGACATCATCAGCGGTGGGGGCTGCAGCAGAGTCTACCTCATGATTGCTTGTGCCTGTTGGGATGGTCAAGGTTAGAGGAAACATAGGGGAATTTTTATTAATAAAATCGTTGGTGTCATATTTAAAATTTTTGAAATCGGCATCGGACGTGTCGCTAGTGATGTATTTTTCCATGTCTTCTGAAATTTTGTTGGTTTGTTGAGAAAAATTATAAGGGATGGTGTTGTCGCCATTATTTTTCCAAACAGGAGCGTTACTGGTGACGGCGATAGTTTGACTGTTATCGTCGCCACTAGGATTAGAAACAGTTTGGTCAATACCGGTTGCTTTACTCATGGCTTGAACCACAATTTTGCAAGAGTTAGTGCTTGTCGGGGTTCCTGATAGCACACCGGAAGAGTTTATCGATAACCAGCCACTGCAAGTGTTAGTGGAAAGCTGATAATTACTGAGCACATCGCTATCAGGAATAGTAATATAACTGGTAACGTCTTGAGTATAGGGAGTGTTGTTAGTCGCGGATTTAATAGGCAAACTTGCCGTCTTCCAAGCGGGTTTCATATCCAAGTCAGGATTAGGTAATACTGTGAACCCTGGGACGGTATAATTGGTTACATTCAGTTCAGGATGATTGGTGCTGTTGATATTGATACTCAAACTAGCGCTGTTGATGTTGTTAATATTGGTGGGTTTACCCCCTAACAGACCTGCTGAGGACAGAGTCATCCCTTCAGGAATATCTGCTGGTGTTTTTGCGACTGTGAAGGTAAAGGTATCTGTGGAATCGCCATCCGAGAAGTATTGGTTAAGATTAATAGGAGTATTTTTATAATAGTTTTCTTGGTAAGCAGCGCTTGGAATGGTTTGAGTAGGGTAAATGGTCGAACCGAGTACTTGAATATTTTTTCCAGAGAAGCTCGAACTGTATCCTGTAGCGGCGCTGAGCGCGATGATATCAATAACACAAGTTTTGCCGACATCACTTTGGCTAGGTTTGCCAGTTAACATATTGGAATTCTTAGGTGTGCTATCCCAGATCAGCCAGTTACAATTCTGTACTTTGTTAACAGTGTAAGTCAAACTATTGGTGTAATTATTATCCTGTACATAATCATTCAGATTCACACTATAGCCGTTGTTATTATTGATAGCGGCCGGTGGCAAAGTCATATTGTCTCGCCAGGTGGGGGGATTCGCTTTAGTGTTATTACCTAATTTCAAATTAAAAGCATGAGTTACACTTGAAATCTTGGAGCTATTGGTAGCGATTACATGAAAAGTATAAGGGGTGTTGGAAACTTGAGAAAAATCGGAAGGAGTTCCGGCGATCACCCCGGTATTATAAAAAGTTAATCCGGTGATATTGGGAATTTTTTGCTGGTCAGGGCTGTCTCCAGGAGTACAATCCGTACAATTATACACAAGGTCTGTAGGTTTATCGGTGTTACCGGTACTGTCAATGTAATTTGCTACATTATAATTAACCCCTCCTGCCGGGGCATATAAAGTGTCGAAGTTGGCGTCTGGAAGATTATCGCTATCGTTTTTCCACGTGGGTGCGCTGCCGGCATAATTAACAACCATATCGTAAGTTTCATCAGGGCTATTGGTATTGGGATCGAGAATTGGGTTTAAGCTAACGGTGCTATGACCGCTTAGTTTTACATGAGTTGGATTCCCTGCTTGAGTAGGCACTTTAACTCCGGGCACTGCGATCAAAGATTTACCATCATCACTGATTTGCAGCCATTGGACCGAGGTGGTAGGGGTATAACTTTCCAATTTAAAAACAAAATTATCACCTTGAGCTAATCCAGAATTATCTTTTACAAATTTGGTCAGATCGGTTCCTGGGTAGGGAGCTCCGGTAGTGGCTGGAGTCAATTTGGCATCAGCTATCCAGGTACCGTTTTTGAGAGCAGTATTGGTGGTAACGGAAATATCAAAGGCGTTGCTAGCGGTAGTAACGATTTGATTGCCGCGGTAGCCATTAGCCTGGAAAGTGACGGTATAATTTTGGGTAGGCGACATAGCGGAAGCAGGAATCTGCCCTGAAGTGAGTTCGCCGTTATAATTGTCCAGCATTTTAAAAGTCAAGTTTAATGCGGCAAGCGGGTAAATGACCACAGTACCTTTTTGAGTAACAGTGGGTATATATTCTATTTTGTCTAACGTTTCTGTGTTGTAAGAAAAATAATTTTTGGTGGAGACGGTACTAATTTCCTTGCCCACGGGGACAGTTTGAGCAGGGATTGTCTGAGAAGGTTGGATTTGCACGCTGACTTTTTTCTCTTCAGCTCTGGCAAGCACTCTTGTGTTGTAAATAACGGGCTGCTGAACATACTGTTTAATGTTACCAATGTTTTGAGTAAACACATTAGTGTAGGCTTTTGGCGCAGGGTATGATAACGAAGCAGTAACAGAAGTACTGCCTGGAATATCATTGGTGGTGGCCATATATTGTCCAGTCAATGAGCCTTCCAAACTCCAAGGTAAGATTTTGCTAATTTTAGCAGTATAGGTACTGCCGGAAGCGGTATTTCCTACGCCACCGGAGACCATTAGGGTGGGGGTAAGCAACTGTGAGATTTCGGCGTCATAAGCGAGTACGCTATTGGTATCTGAACTGGACCATTTATTAGCAAAACTCAAGGTGCTATAACCTGCGCCTAATTTAAGAATGGTGTTTTGGAAAGGCGTTAGAGTCACTGCTCCCCCCGTAGTCGCTTCGGTGCCTCCAGCGATCCGCCGATAATCGATATCGGTTAATTGGTTATCGGTATACATTTCAATAGATGACAGGTCTTTGCTATTAGCTTTGGTGTAAGTGCCGTAGAGTTCTAAAGCACGGACGATGCCATTATTGAGCAGGTAGCGGTAAGCGCCCCCGAAAGCATTTTGATTAACCCATTGGTTAACCGTGCCGGTGGAGAAATCAAAAGGTAAATTTTGGGCCAGATATTCGTAAGTGAGTTTAATCTGTTGTTGGGGAGTTAAGGCATAGCCGAGGGTCACGTTAGCTCGCCGTTCATTTAAACCGGCGCTTAATTTAAAAGCGGCGGCGGTGTTGTAAAAAGATTGAACGTATCCGGCATCGAGTATCCAGGCCAAATAATTATCGTAATGTAGCCCGATGGAGACAGGTCCTGAGAACCCTAAAGTTTGACTGTTAATCGGAATAGAGGTGAGATTGGCGTCTTTGGTGGGAGCGGCAGCGCCGGTTTGTCGGATGCAGTCCATGACATTGACAGCAGAAGCGCAAGTAAAGGAAGCATCATCTTGCTGATCGGCTAAACTATTCGCCTGAATGAGTAAAAGAGAACCTGCTAGAGTAAAAGCACGAGTTAGCCGTCGTAATTTGACGCCTAAAGAAGGATGCTTTTTCCGTTTATCAGCACTAATTTTTCCCATGATCGCTTCCTGGATTTTCCCCATCTGTTTAAATTTTAGTCTAATTGATCTGTTTTTGCACAATTTTGGTCATGGCGAGCGTCAGCGAAGCAATCCAGTTGGTACTTTGAACAAGCGCCCTACTAGATTGCTTCACTGGCGCTAGCAATGACAGTAAGTATTACCTCAATACCAGTAATTCAAAATCAGGCGCAGGGCTGGTGGGTAATGAATAGTAAACAATAGAAACCGCTCCATCGCTGCCTGTTTTAACTGTGCGATTTTCTGCTGAATAAAAAGGGTAATTATTCCAGTCTGCTTCGGTTTTAATAATGTTTGGCGAGTAGAAAGGTCCATAATCAAAGTGCGACCCTTTTACTTCAACTAACTGATATTGCTCATTCGGCCTCAGACCACGAATAATAATACTTTGATGATTGCCATAAAATGAATGAACTTCCATGTTATCGCCACGGCTTAAAGCCAACTGGATGTTAATTTGTGAGCTTAAGATGGTTTCGGTTTGGCTGGCTTGGCTAAAAACTTTTAAATTAATAGGATAAGGACCGCCTATTTGGTTACGAGGCGGGACGCCTATTAAATGATTATTTTTTACCCTTAACCAACTTGGGCTGCCTGCCCCTAAACTGATGGTCAATTTGTCGTTGGGAATACCGGTGCTGATATAGTCTTCTAAGTCGACCACATGTTGAAAACCTACTGTCGCGATCGAAAGAGGCTG
>JAFEDN010000112.1 GCA_018241585.1 Pseudomonadota bacterium
ATTTGCATTAGAATCAAATCCCTGCTTCAGACTCATGTTGCATTGGACAAGACTCAACCTTGTTTAAAGCTGTTATTTCGCGTATACTCGACGCCGTGCCGGGGTGGCGGAACTGGTAGACGCGCCGGACTCAAAATCCGGTGGTGGTGACACCGTGTGGGTTCGATTCCCACCCTCGGTACATAAAAACCACAACACAAGCAGGCACAGGTGTTCGGGGAAAACCCATGCCAAGCTTGCGCATGACTGGGTTTTGTATCTATTTTTATGCTTGATCAAGCCATGTCAATATTTTCCAATGGCTTTTACTGTCTAAGACAGCGCAGCAGGTCTTGAGGCAATTGAAGAGAGCGTCAATCTCTCCATAATGCAGATAATTGGAAAAATATTAAGCCTTTGCATAGCACAGGATGGTCTGAAAAACGAGAATGGAATACAATGCCGACAGCCATGTTATCTTCTCCTAAAGATAATGTGGTTAGCGCCGTTTGGAATGCTCTTACATTCCAGCGGCGCACTTATTATACCGTTCGCGAGAATGAATATAGCTACGCAGAACGGCCAATATTGCTTCAGATTTGACGAAAAATCCGCTGAAAAACATAGCATACCCAGGTATGTGGGCATTTTTCGGGCGATTTTTCGTCAAATATCGAGCTGTAGTGGCCGTGGCCATCTACCCCGTGAAAGATTACAATTCTTCAAACAGTACTAGGCACCAGGGAAAATTCAATACTCGACCAAAAGTAACTGTCGTTGCAAGCGCCAGCAAAGCAATCCCGTTCGAACTTCGTAGAAATTATGTACTGGATTGCTTTGCTGGCGCTCGCAATGACAAAAAATCCTACTATACCTGCAATTCGGCCATGATTTCTTGAATGGTATGAATATCTAGACCAGTTGCTTTTGCAACTAGCATAGGATCGACTCCTTCGCGCAAAAGATTTTGGGCAATTTCTCTGCTTTTGTTTTGCACCCCATTCTGAAAGCCTTGTTGAAGACCCTGTTGAAGTCCTTGCTCAATGCCTCTTCGAGTATGTAATTCTGCTAGAGTCATAGTTGCTTCTCCGTGGTATGGTGGTAATTCTATAGAAATTAATTCATGGAATTGATTTTCATCCTGAATTTCGCCTCGTTTATACAAATAATACAGTAAACTACTAACATATTCAGCTCCTGCATGCTGAGATTCCAATATCTTTAATAGACCAATAAAGCTTCGCAATGCCGGTAAGATATCCTGATCGAAAATATGTTTCATCGCCAAGCTCATTACCCCCGCCCAGAGCGAGCGGCGCAGCTCCTGGTCATCAATTCGATTAAGTTCAATCAATTGAAAAGGCTGTAATGCATAACGAGCGATCAAATCTACCGGCGCCTGAATCAGGTCTTTGATATCACGAGAGTAATTCCAACGAGCTTGACCATTATAATAAACTATTGTGTAGACTAGAGGCGCCACTTTGTATTGCTCCCAATGGCGTTGCATAATTGCGGCCTCATAGCTTAATATCCGCAACGGCATGGATTTCTTTGGGGTGGATTGATGTTCCACCAATGCAGAAATATAAACCGGTCCGCTAAAATTTTTAAAGGGCGCACAATAGAGCATATCGGTAATTTTACTTTTTAAATCAACGGCATGAAACTTATCTTTGCAGATTTCAATTTGATCAAGGTCTATTGCGGCAGATAAATCTTCTGGCAAATATTGTTGGAAAAATGCTTTAGCAATACGCAGATCAGACATCGATCGAACAAAAAAATCATCATGAGTCATGGGATGAGAATTTATAGGATCATTCACTGAAGACAAGTGCATTTCCTCCTGAAAACTTTAGAAATGAATTTATTATCTTCAGACTGTTTATTTTATCAATACCGGAAATTAATATTCGACTACAAACTGATCCATCCCTGCCTGCCTTAAGCGTTCGAATAATTCATCATGAGGCGTCACTCGCCAGTTTTCACCCAAAGCAATTAATGCATTAGTTTGATCTTTTTGATAAGAGATAACTACCTCACAGCGCCCACCTTTGAAAGGCTGGATGATTGCAGAAATTTTTTCCGGGTCACTATAAGCTCCGGCAACAGCCTGTATTTTTAACCGACGAGCAAAACGATTACGGATACTAGTCAAACTATCCAGCGCTTCGGCCACTAATCGTAACCCCGAAGTATAATTATCTTCCTCAACACTTCCTCGCAACACAAAAACTTCATCTATTATCAGCGAAGCTCTGACCTGATCATATAGTTGGCTGAAAACCGTGACTTCAATGGTTCCGGTCAAATCCTCTAAAGTCAAAATAGCCATGCGCGCACCTTTGCGGGTTTGGATGACTTTTTGTCTAGTTAAAATACCTGCACATATAATTCCTTGTTTGCCTTTTTCTAATTTGGCAATCGGAATCTGGCGCAATTGCGATAATTCTGGTTGATAGATTTCTAAAGGATGGCCGCTGATATAAAATCCTAAAGTTTGTTTTTCACCTAAAAGACGATCTCGAAACGGCCACGGCGAAACCCGGACATAATCCTCTTGCGCTGAATCAACCATTTCAGCAAATAAATCACTCTGTCCAATATTTAGATTATTGTGAAATTGTTCCGCTGCTTTTAGAGCGACATCAATTGACGCCATCAAATTGGCTCGCTCTTGTCCAAACATATCCAGGGCTCCGGAACGAATCAACGGCTCCAAAACCCGGCGAGTTAATTTATGAGAATCCAAGCGCCTGCACAAATCAAATAAATTTTGGTACAGACCATTTTGCTTACGCTCTGAAACCAAATGATCGATGACGGCAAAGCCAACCCCTTTGATCGCCCCTAATCCATACTCAATTGCACCAGATGCATTGACCGTAAACATGTACTGACCAACATTAATGTTAGGTGGCAGCACTTTCAATTCCATCAGGCGGCATTCCCCCAAAAAATTAACCACTTTGTCAGTATTATCCATATCTGATGACAACACTGCCGCCATAAATTCAGCAGGATAGTGAGTTTTCAACCAAGCGGTTTGATAGGTAAGGACCGCATAGGCTGCCGAATGGGATTTATTAAAACCATAGCCAGCAAATTTTTCCATCAAATCAAAAATATATTCAGCCGTTTTAGCAGCAATTCCGCGGCTTTTAGCCCCATTAACAAATTTCTCTCTTTGTTTATACATTTCTTCAGGCTTTTTCTTACCCATTGCACGCCGCAAGATATCTGCTTCGCCTAAAGAATATCCGGACAGGGTTTGGGCAATTTGCATAACCTGTTCTTGATACAAGATAACCCCGTAAGTATTTTTTAGAATTGGCTCCAAATCGGGATGAGGATATTCTACTTTTGCTTGGCCATGCTTACGGGCGACAAAATCATCAACCATGCCAGATTGGAGCGGGCCAGGTCTAAATAAAGCTACCAAAGCAGTAATTTCTTCAAATACGTTAGGTTGTAGTCTACGAACTAACTCCTTCATGCCTCGAGATTCTAATTGGAATATGGCGGTAGTAGAACGCGGTAGCAGATGATAGGTTTTAGCATCATCTAGTGGTATTTGGTTAATATCGATATTTTTATTAATGGCTTTAAGCGCCCAATCAATTATAGTTAGTGTTCGCAAGCCTAAAAAGTCAAATTTAACCAAACCAGCAGATTCAACGTCGTCTTTATCAAACTGAGTAACCGGATGATCTCCGCCTGGTTCACAATACAAGGGAGTAAAATCTACTAACCGTGTCGGAGCTATGACCACTCCACCGGCATGCTTACCGGCATTACGCGTAATACCTTCCAGCTTTCGCGCTAAATTAATTAAACCGGCGACTTCTTCCTCTTTTTGATAACGCTCAGCAAGTTGCGGTTCTTCGGCTAGCGCTTTTTCCAAAGTCATGCCCAATTCAAATGGGATTAATTTGGCCACTTTATCCACAAATCCATAAGGCATTCCTAACACTCGCCCGACATCCCGCACCACCGCTTTGGCAGCCATCGTGCCAAAAGTAATAATTTGAGAGACGGCCTCACTACCATAGCGTTGTCCAACATAATCGATTACCCGATCACGGCCTTCCATGCAAAAATCAATATCAAAGTCAGGCATGGAAACACGTTCAGGGTTTAAAAATCGTTCGAATAATAATTCGTGCACAATAGGGTCTAATTCGGTAATTTCCAAAGCATAAGCCACCAAAGAGCCGGCTCCGGAACCCCTTCCCGGTCCGACAGGAATCCCCTGCTCCTTGGCCCAACGAATAAAATCTGCAACGATTAAAAAATATCCAGCGAATCCCATTCGATTAATCACTGATAATTCCTGTTGCAGCCGTTGGTTGTATTCTGCCAGTTTTTCTTGAGCAACTTTTCCTTTCTCAAGCCGCTGCATTAACCCTTGTTGAGCCTGGGCTACAAAATAATCATTTTCTGATTGGTTATTTTGTAGCGGGAATTTGGGTAAATGGACTTCGCCTAATTTTAAAAATACATTGCAGCGCTGGGCAATATAAACACTGTTGGCTAAAGCTTCTGGAATATCAGCAAATAATTCGGTCATATCTTCTATGCTACGTAAATATTGCTGCTCACTGTACAGCTTAACACGCTGAGGATCAGCTAAGATACGCCCAGAATGGATACAAGTTCGAGCTTCGTGGGCATGAAAATCTTCTTTGTTCAAGAAACAAACTTCATTTGTAGCCACAACCGGTATACTAAACTGTCCTGCCAGGGAAATGGCTTGTTCATTATAAACCTCTTCCTGGGGTCTGCCGGTTCGTTGTAATTCCAAGTAGAAACAGCCGGGGAAAATATCTATCCATTTTTGCAGACGCTTTTTAGCTAAATCTGAATTGTGCTTCAATAAAGCTTGCCCGATATCACCATTTCGGCCTCCGGAAAGCACGATCAACCCGGAATGATATTGTTCTAACCACTGCCATTGAATGCTAGGATGGCCTTCATTAGTCTGCCCTTTGATATAGGCTAAAGAGATTAATTGAATTACATTGAGATAACCGGTTTGGTTTTGACAAAGCAATGTCATTTCAAATAATTCGCCGTCGCTGGCCAAAAGAAAATCCGCCCCAATGATCGGTTTAATCTTCTGACTGATGGCCGCCTTATAAAACTTAATCAACCCAAATAAATTACAACGATCAGTAAGCGCAATAGCCGGCATTTTTAACTGGCGGGCTTGTTCCAACCAAGGTTTTATACGCAACAATCCATCGCGAATAGAAAACTCGCTTCGGCATCTTAAATGTACAAATTTAGAAAAATTAGCTGAGTCCATGATAACAAGTTGAAATTTTTAATGAAAATGCAATTTGATTATAACATCTTTAGTTCTCTGCAATGATTTATTCCATTAATTTCTTTAAAATACTGTTCTGTGGCGTAAGACTTTTCATTGTCTATTCTCAAGATGAAGTTTCTCCCCCATTCATTGCAAACATATCTTCGATCATAGCATTAGCTACCGGAGAAAAACTTCTGCGATGGATCGGTGATGGTCCAAGTTCTTTCAGTGCAGCAAAATGTTTGGGAGTTCCATAACCCTTGTGCTGAGCAAAATTATATCCAGGATATTTTTCATCGTAAGTCACCATTTCTCGGTCACGAGTAACTTTGGCGATAATGGATGCAGCGCTGATAAAATGAACTAGCTGATCACCATGAACTATGGCTCGAGTAGGAACAATCAGTTTCGGGCAATGTAACCCATCAATCCATACCGCATCCGGCGTTACTGATAATGCTTCAACCGCCCGCTTCATAGCCAGCAAGTTAGCGTGATGGATGTTTAAGGTATCAATTTCTTCAACTTCCCCACGGCCCACACCATAGGCTATACACCGGCTGAGAATTGTTTCATATAATTGTTCTCTTTGTTTTTCAGTAAGCTGTTTGGAATCGGCTAAACCCCTTATCCGAGGCCGATCCGGCAAAATGACTGCAGCAGCAATCACCGGCCCGGCCAAAGGAGCCCGGCCCGCTTCATCCACACCCGCTATTTTCTGACCAGCCGGTATTTTTTCCATAAAGACCCCTAATAAAAGCCGACAGCAACAGTTCCCGCTGAAGCAAAAAGGAGCTATCAGCTCCTATCCTGATGAGGGTTCGCAAGGGAGAGGAGAGCGGTAGCG
>JAFEDN010000113.1 GCA_018241585.1 Pseudomonadota bacterium
AAACAGTTACTCCACTGATACAAACTCCAGCATCAACGGTAACTCCACCGCAAGCTCCAGTAGTAGCACCGACAGCAACTCCGGCTCCAGTAACCAATAATTCTGTTGCGCCTGAAAAGCCTAAAGTCGAAAATGCTGCTCCCAGTTCCGGCCAACAGGATCGACCTGACGCCAATCAGGTTGCCTCAGTAAATTTACCACCCCCGAGCGACACTGAAGACGAGTATTGAGGAATTTTTTTTGACTAAAATCCTGCAAGCTGTCCGGGGAATGAATGATATTCTTCCCGACCAAATCCCTGGCTGGCACTTTGTTGAAGCCAAGTGCCGGGAAATTTGTGCCTGTTATGGTTATCAGGAAATCCGTACTCCGATTATTGAACAAACTGCTTTATTTGCCCGGGGAATTGGCGACGCTACCGACATTGTTGAAAAGGAAATGTATACTTTTACAGATAGAAATGGCGATAGTCTTAGTTTGAGACCGGAGTCTACTGCGGGATGTGTCCGAGCCGGAATTCAACATAGTTTATTTTATAACCAGACGCAGAGACTATGGTATTCTGGTCCTATGTTTCGGCATGAGCGACCGCAGAAAGGCCGATACCGTCAATTTTATCAATTTGGTGTAGAAGCTTACGGCATGCCTGGTCCAGGAATCGACGCTGAAGTGATTTTACTGGGACAGAGATTGCTGAACGAATTAGGCTTATCTGGAAAGATCGAATTACAATTGAACTGTTTAGGAACAACAGCCAGTAGAAGTTTATACCGTGAGCAACTCGTAGCCTTCTATCAGCAGCATTATGATTTGTTGGATCAAGATTCCCAAAGACGGTTGCTCAGCAACCCTTTAAGAATTTTAGATAGTAAAAATCCGATTATCATCGAATTAAACCGGGCCGCTCCCAGCTTACTGGAGCATTTAGACCCCCCTGCGCTGCATCACTTTGAAGGTTTAAAAAAACTGTTAACGTCAACCGGAGTCGATTTTACCATCAATCCCCGATTGGTTAGAGGCATAGATTACTATGAACTCACTGTTTTTGAGTGGGTAACCACCGATTTGGGTTCACAAGGCACAGTATGTGCAGGAGGCCGTTATAATCACTTGGTAGAAGAGTTAGGTGGACGTCCGACTCCTGCCGTTGGCTTTGCATGTGGCTTAGAGCGTTTGGTATTATTAATGGCTGAAAAGTGGAAACAAGCAAGTCATCCCGATATTTACTTGGTTTTGATGGATGAAGCGCTTGATTATGGAGTTGGGCTTTCAGAACGGTTAAGATCAGCGTTGCCTAATCATAAAATTATTTGCCATTTAGCAGGCGGCAGTTTAAAAAGTCAGTTGAAAGCCGCTGAAAATAGCGGGGCTAGTTGGGCGATTATCGTTGGTCAAGCAGAATTGTCTTTACAAGCGGTTACTGTTAAAAATTTAGTAGCAAGAAGTCAGGAGCAAGTGGCTTTTACTTCAATAATCGATTACTTTAAGCATCCATCTAAGGTAGCGGAGGCTTGATATGCCGGCATATGAAACGGATCATGATCAAATTGAAAGCTTGAAAAAAGTATGGGGTGATTATGGCAAATGGATTGTCATTGCGGTCATCATCGGTTTAGCAATTGGCTTTGGATGGCGTTATTGGCAAGGCCAAAAAAATGTGCAACGTCAGCAAGCTTCTTTACTCTACCAGCAATTAATTATGGCGGATCAACAAAATAAAAGCGATTCTGTTACCCAAATGACCGAAGAAATGACTAAGCGTTACCCGCAATCGGGTTATACTGCTTTGGCCAATTTAGTGGCCGCTAAAAATGCAGTTCAACAAAATAAATCAGATCAAGCACTTCAGAACTTATTATGGGTTACTGATCATGCTACCAATGCCGGGATTAAACAGATAGCCAGACTTCGTACTGCACAAGTCTATATTGATCAAAAACAATATCCTCAGGCGAGTCAGGCGCTAGCTAAAGTAGACGACGCCACTTTCCAACCTTTAATCGATCAATTGCAAGGCGATATTTATTCTGGCCAAGGAGATCGTATGAAAGCTCGCCAATACTATCAATCGGCGCAGGCGGCTTTATCTTCTGAAGTCGGCGAAGACAAAGTATTGGCCATGGAACTGGCTCAACCCTAAAAACACAATTCTTATGGCTGGTACGAGACATGCTTCCAATTATAACCATCGTCGGTAGACCGAATGTCGGTAAATCCACTTTATTTAATTTTCTTACTCAATCCCGAAATGCTTTAGTTGCTGATTTCCCAGGAGTGACTCGCGACCGTCAATATGGCCGGGGTGTGATTGGAGCACGCGTTTATTGGGTAGTGGACACAGGCGGTATTGTTGAAATGGCCGACAGTCCGGATATGGTTTCCCAGGTCCAGAAGCAGGTTCAGCAGGCGATTGATGAAGCCGATAAAATTATCTTTTTATTAGACGCAAAGTCAGGATTAACTGCCGCAGATAGTATCATTGCTCAACAATTGCGGCCTTATCAAAACAAAATTGTAATAGCGGTCAATAAGGTTGATCGTATGGATGCTGACATCGCCGTCAGTGACTTTTATCAATTGGGTTTTGGTGCACCCCAGGCTATTTCAGCCAAGAGTGGCCGAGGTGTTGAAAATTTCATTAGCCAAATACTGCAAACTTTTCCGCTTCCGGAAGAGCAAACTGAACAGGCTTCTGGGATATGCATTGCGGTAATGGGGCGTCCCAACGTGGGTAAATCAACGCTAATTAATCGAATTTTAGGTGAAGAGCGAGTGATTGTCCTGGATGAACCTGGTACCACTCGTGATAGCATTTACATTCCTTATGAACGAAGGGGTCAGCGGTATACGCTGATTGATACCGCCGGTGTTCGCAGGAAAAGCAAAATTGAGGACACCATCGAAAAATTTTCTGTTATTAAATCCCTGCAAGCTTTGGAAACGGCTCATGTCGTGGTGATGGTATTTGACGCCCGCGAAGGAGTGACCGACCAAGATATGCGGCTATTGGGTTTGATTTTGGAGTCAGGCCGAGGATTAGTGTTAGCTTTTAATAAGTGGGATGGGATGAGCGAATATGAACGCGAACAAACCAAACAAGCTATCGATCGCCGTCTGCAATTTGTTAATTTCGCTAGACGCTACATGATTTCAGCTTTACACGGCACTGGAGTAGGGGAACTGTACCGTGCAATTGATGAAGCCTATGCATCGTCTACAGGTGATTTATCGACTCCTCAATTAACCCAAGTCTTGGAACAAGCGACTTTTGACCATCAGCCCCCGTTAGTCGGTGGCAGAAGGATCCGTCTACGATATGCCCATTTGGGGGGGCATCATCCGCTGGTGATCGTTATCCATGGTAAGCAAATTGAATCCCTACCCGATTCGTACAAACGTTATTTAGCTCATTATTTTCGTCAATCTTTTAAACTTGTGGGCATTCCCGTTCGAGTTCAACTCATCAACGATAAAAATCCATACATAAAAGATTAATCCCCAAATGGCGCACTTATTTGTATGGGCGGTAAGACAATGAATTTAATGAGGGCAATTTTGTTAATTCTTATTTGGATTATAACAGCAGGTTTTACAGCGAATTCTTTTGGCGAATCAAATAAATATTTAGAACTTTCTAAAAACAAATTTGAACAATATGTAAATTTACATACTAATGGTTATGTTCTTTGCCCTCCCCCATCTAATCCTTCTGTAAATGAAAAATTAAAAAAAGGTTTCTTATGGTACCAGAAGCAAGCCATAAGGGGGGATGTGGAAGCACAATATCTAGTGGGGGCGGCATATTTAGGAGGCATAGGAGTAAAGAGTGATTATTCTAAAGCAAAAAAATGGATTTACCAATCTGCAACTCAAGGTTACATCCCGGCGCAAATTGGTTATGGTCTTTTGCTAAAAAATGATGATCCTGAGAAAATAAAATGGTTTAAGAAATCTGTGGCCCAAGGTAATCAAAATGGCACATATGGACTAGCGATGTATTTTTTGTTTAAAAAGGAGTATAAGAAAGGAATAGATTTAATGATTTTGTTGGCAAACCGAGATTTTATGCCGGCTCAAGAAAGCTTGGGGATTGTATATAATAACGCCTTTGGAGTACCGCAAGATTATAAAAAAGCTTTATATTGGTACAAAAAAGCATTGAACCATAACCCAATGCCAATCAATAGCAATTTTTTAATTATGAGTATTTGGCTGATTAATTCAGCTTTAGGAAATAAAAGTGAGTTAGCCTATTGGGATAAACAATTAGAAGACTTTCATAAATTTTCCGGGTGTAATAAGCGATAATTTGACCATGAGATAAATTATTTAAAACATTTTTTGATTTAAAATTTAATTTGTCACAAAATGTTCAAAATTTGCGCACATACTGTTAATACCAATAGTAATGAAAATGCCGGAGGAAGGTGGGGTAATTGTTCAAGCACTCTATGAAATAAAAAGTGATGGCCTAATGGCAAATTTGTATTTGTGGGTTGTCAAACAATGAATTCAAAAATAAATTTTTTAGTTATTTTAACTGGAATTATTTTAGTAGCAATATTTACAACTACGGAATTGAATGAGTCTAATAATTTAAAACTGTCAACAAAAGAGTTTGAGCATTATATAAATTTATTTGCTATTGGCTATGTTCTTTGTCCCCTTCCCTCTAATCCTTCAGTAAATAAGAGATTAAAAAAAGCTTTCGTTTGGTATCAGCAACAGGCCGTACAGGGAGATATAAAAGCACAGTATCAGTTAGGTGTAGCATATTTAGGCGGAATAGGAGTAAAGAGTGATTACTCTAAAGCGAAAGAATGGATTTATCAATCTGCAACCCAAGGTTACATTCCAGCGCAAGTTGGTTATGCGTTTTTGTTAAAAAGTGATGATCCTGAGAGAGTAAAATGGTTTGAAAAATCAGTGGCTCAAGGAGATCAAAGTGGCATATATGGACTAGCAATGTACTTTTTGTTCAAACAAGAGTATAAAAAAGGCACAGATTTGTTAATTCCACTGGCTAAGCAAGGTTTTATGCCCGCTCAAGTAAACTTAGGGATCGTATATGAAAATGCTTATGGAGTACAAGAAGATGAGAAACAAGCTTTATATTGGTATAAAAAAGCCTTGAATCATAACCCAATGCCAATCAATAGCAATTTTTTAATCATGTCTATTATGAATATTAATTCAGATTTAGGAAATGATAAGGAATCAATCTATTGGAATAAGCAATTAGAAAACTTTCATAAATTTTCTGGTTGCGATAAGCAATAATTCTTATTATGAAATAAATTATTTAAACATTTCCTGATTCAAAGTTTAGTTTTCCAGGAAATGTTCAAAATTTGTGCATATACTGTTAATATGAAATTTAACAGGAGTCATTATGAAAAAGGTATTATTAGCTATATGCCCACTGTTTTTTGCGATGGGCTTGTTGACAGGATGCCACACTGCTCAGGGTGTTGGACAGGATGTTGCTCAAACCGGCAATACAGTAACTAATGCTGCCGCTGCCGCTACCCCGGCTCCTTAAGCCTGGTAAAGACTAACGGTTTTTTGTAAACTATCCTAAAAACCGTTAGTCTTACAATATGTTTACCAAAACTTCAAAAATTATTCCTATCATTCTTGGCTTGTGTTCCCTGCCGGTAGTAGCTGCGCCTGAAAATTGCTCGTTAAAATGGGTTAACAGCGATATTGATAACTTGAAAATGGCATTAGCAAAAATTTCAGTAAAGAGTAATATTCCGGTATTTTTCCCTTCAAAATATCCGTTTTCTAAAACGAATCCTAAATTACTCTATGCTTTTGGTACGGCATTGGGTGGTGCGAATTATCAAAAAGCTTGGCAAATTAGTGTCGATGCTACTCCAGATTGTCATGGAACTCATGTTTGTAATATCGGTTTTTTAACTGCAGAGAACAAATCCAATATAGAACAAAGTTATATCTCTTTACCTAATAATCAAAAACATCTTAAAGAAGTGATCAACTTAAAAAATGGCACAACCGCTTACTACACGCCATTTCACATCGAAGCCGGTGGAGTCAATCCAACTTTAGAATGGAAGC
>JAFEDN010000114.1 GCA_018241585.1 Pseudomonadota bacterium
TCGACCTTCGAAATTGCGATTACCCGATAACACTGCACCGACAATAAGATCGTTTTCTTGTATTGTTTTGGCGATATTTTCAGGCAAAGGACCGGAGTTCCCAATACAAGTCGTGCAGCCATATCCCACCAAATAAAATCCTAACTTTTCTAAATAATGCATCAAGTCGGCTTTAGATAAGTAATCTGTTACCACCTTGGAGCCAGGGGCTAAAGAGGCTTTAACCCATGGTTTAATAGTTAATCCGCGCGCCACGGCTTTTTTGGCTACTAAGCCTGCACCTAACATCACGCTCGGATTTGAAGTGTTGGTGCAACTGGTGATCGCTGCAATCACCACGTCACCATGTTTCATGGCAAAGCCGCCTTCATTTTGAAAAGCTTGGTCTAGTACTTTACCTGCTTGAGAAATAGTTTGTTGAGTCGCGTCTTTAATATTACTCAGATTGACTCGATCTTGCGGGCGCTTAGGTCCGGCCAAGCTCGGTTCGACCGTTGCCAAATTTAAGGTTAATTTATCGCTGAATAATGGTTCTGGAGATTGGGCATCGTGCCAAAGACCTTGAGCTTGAGTATACGCTTTGACTAGTTCGATGGTGTGTTGGTCTCGATTGGTGAGTTGTAAATACTTTATGGTTT
Source organism: Pseudomonadota bacterium (assembly GCA_018241585.1). GTDB lineage: Bacteria > Pseudomonadota > Gammaproteobacteria > Coxiellales > Coxiellaceae > JAFEDN01. The sequence goes on from JAFEDN010000114.1 coordinate 639, forward strand.
CTTCGTCAATTGGAAATAATCCGCAAGTGGCGCCATATTCGGGGGCCATATTGCTGATGGTTGCGCGATCGGCCACAGATAATTGTTGTAAGCCAGGACCATAAAATTCTACAAATTTGCCCACCACCCCCTTAGCTCGCAACATTTGAGTCACAGTTAACACTAAATCGGTCGCAGTGATTCCCTCAGGCAACTTACCTTCTAAACGAAAGCCGATAACTTCAGGAATCAGCATGGAAATTGGCTGACCGAGCATAGCAGCTTCAGCTTCAATTCCGCCCACTCCCCAACCTAAGACACCCAAACCATTAATCATCGTGGTGTGGCTGTCTGTGCCCACTAAGGTATCTGGATAAGCTACTTCGGTACCGTTATGGCTGCTTGACCAAACCCCACGGCCGATGTATTCAAGATTAACTTGATGACATATTCCTGTTCCTGGAGGAACCAGCCGAAAATTATCAAATGCTTTTTGGCCCCATTTTAAAAACTGATAACGTTCTCCATTTCTGTGGATTTCTATCCGAGTGTTATCGGCATAAGCTTGATCGTTGCCAAACTCATCTACTTGCACGGAATGGTCGATGATAAGGTCTACCGGGCAAAGTGGATTAATTTTTTCAGGGTCACCCTTTAAAGCGGCCATGGCGTCACGCATGGCGGCTAAATCGACTACCGCTGGTACTCCGGTGAAGTCCTGCATCAACACTCGCGCGGGGTGATAGGCAATTTCATGGTTAGATTTTTTGGCTTTGGTCCACTCAGCTAAAGCTTGGATATCTTGACTGGTTACTTTTTGACCATCTTCGTGCCGAAGCAAATTTTCGAGTAGAATTTTTAGAGAAAAAGGCAGGGACTGGATTGCTCCTAAACGCTCTGCAGCAGCAGGAAGACTAAAGTAAGCATACTTTTTATTGTTAACCACTAACTCACGGCGGGAATCAAAGCTATTAATCATATACATTTGGTCTCTTTGTAAAATATTTATGATGTGCGTGTCGGCAAGGGCTTTATATTAGCAATTTTAAAAATCAAAATATAGTAGCCAGCTCTTGAATTATAAGAAATAGCCCTTATATGCGGGTTTATATAGGCGCTGGTGGAACGATTGGATCTGCCAGTTTTGTACAATTTTAGCAATAGTGGAGAAAAAACTATGGCAGTGGCTGAAAAAGTCCAGATAAATTTTAGACCAATAGGTGATCGTGCTTTAGTAGAACGTTTAGAAGCGGATCAAAAATCCCCAGGAGGTATTGTTATTCCTGGTACAGCAAAGGAAAAACCGCAAGAAGGCATCGTGCGTAAAGTTGGTCCAGGTGAAAGAGATAAAGATGGGAAAATTATTCCGATGTCTATTAAAGAAGGCGATAAAATCGTCTTCGGTAAATACTCTGGTACTGAAATTAAGCTCCAGGGCAAAGAATTTGTGGTAGTTCGCGAGAGCGACATCATTGGTATTATTGAATAATTTTTTTAAAAAAAGAGGAAACAAACATGGCACCAAAATTAATACAACGCGGCGACGCCACTAAACGTGCTTTGATGCGCGGTGTGGATATCTTAGCTGATGCCGTAAAAGTCACTTTAGGTCCAAAAGGGCGTAATGTGGTACTGGATAAAGCCTTCGGCGCTCCGACGATCACTAAAGACGGTGTATCAGTAGCCAAAGAAATTGAATTGGTTGATAAATTTGAAAATATGGGCGCCCAAATGGTTAAAGAAGTGGCTTCTCAAACTTCCGACCTCGCTGGCGATGGCACCACCACCGCAACCGTGTTGGCGCAAGCTATTCTCAAAGAAGGCATCCGTTCCGTGGCTGCCGGTATGAATCCAATGGATTTGAAACGTGGCTTGGATAAAGGTTTGATCGCTGTAATGGCCGAACTGAAAAAAATTTCCAAACCTTGTGCAGACGACCGCTCTATAGCTCAAGTTGGTACAATTTCTGCTAATGCTGATGAGCATATCGGCCGTATTATTGCTGACGCCATGGCTAAGGTCGGAAAAGAAGGCGTAATTACCGTTGAAGACGGCCGTGGATTGGAAAATGAATTAGAAGTGGTTGAAGGTATGCAATTTGATCGTGGCTACTTATCACCTTACTTCATCAACAACCAACAAAACATGAGCGCCGAGTTAGAAAACGCTGTGATTTTAGTGGTTGATAAGAAGATCTCCAATATACGTGAAATGTTGCCTGTATTGGAATCTGTGGCCAAGTCCGGCAGACCATTATTGATAATAGCTGAAGATGTAGAAGGCGAAGCATTAGCCACTTTAGTGGTTAATAACATTCGCGGTATCGTTAAGGTAGTCGCCGTTAAAGCCCCTGGTTTTGGTGATCGCCGTAAAGCTATGCTGCAAGATATTGCCGTTTTAACTGGCGCTAAAGTAATTTCTGAGGAGCTCGGTTTAGAATTAGAGAAAACCACTTTAGAAGATTTAGGACACGCCAAACGTATCGTAGTGACTAAAGATACCAGTACGGTCATTGATGGCAGCGGCAAGGCCAAAGACATTCAAGCCAGAATTGAACAAATTCGTCAAGAAATTGACGCCAGCAGTTCAGACTACGACAAAGAGAAGCTGCAGGAACGTTTGGCCAAATTGGCTGGTGGTGTGGCTGTAATCCGGGTTGGTGCAGCAACTGAAGTAGAAATGAAAGAGAAAAAAGCCCGTGTAGAAGATGCGCTACACGCCACTCGCGCGGCTGTGGAAGAAGGCATTGTTCCTGGCGGTGGTGTTGCTTTGATTCGTGCTATGCGTGCATTGAACAACATTCAAGTCAGCAATCATGATCAGCAAGTCGGTGTAGATATTCTGCATCGAGCCATGGCGGCTCCTTTACGTCAGATCGTTGCTAATGCCGGCGAAGAAGCTGCTGTGATTTTAGGCAAAGTAGAAAGCAATTCCAGCGAAAGCTTTGGCTACAACGCTGCCACTGGTGAATTTGGTGATATGATTGAGATGGGAATTCTCGATCCTACTAAAGTCACTCGTACTGCGTTGCAAAATGCCGTTTCGATTGCTGGTCTAATGATTACCACCGAATGCATGATTACTGAAGCTCCTAAAGAAGAAGCTCATCAGCATGGCGGCGAAGGTGGCGGCATGGGCGGCGGAATGGGAGGCATGGGTGGAATGGGTGGAATGGGTGGAATGATGTAATTTCCCCGTTCGTTCTCTCTTGTTCAAAACCCCGCTTCGGCGGGGTTTTTTTTAAATTCCTTCTTGATTTGCTACCTCTGGATAGTCTACAATTAGGCTAGATAACAAACTAGTTTGTTTTGTTGAGGTGATATGTTTAAAGAGATAGGCTCCTTCAATGCCAAAGCCAGGTTGTCCGAACTGCTTCAGGCAGTAAAGCGTGGCCAGCGTTTTACAATCACTTTACGAGGTCGTCCTGTAGCTGATTTGGTTCCCAGTGGCAGCGCTGTTGCTCCGGCTGATGTACTTACTGCCGTGGAAAACATGCAGAAGATTCATAAAATATCCGGAGTTTCCATGGAAACAATAAGAGAATGGGTCACTGAGGGGCGGAAGTGAAATTGGTAATAGATGCATCTATGGCTTTGGCGTGGTTGTTTGAGCGCCAAGATAAGCAAGCAGCCCTCTGTGCAAGTAATGTATTGGTCACTTTACGAGATGCTGAAGTTTTAGTTCCTTCACTTTGGCATACTGAGATTTCTAATGCTCTTTTGCTTGGAGAGCGATGTCGAGTAGTTACCGAAGCTCAGGTTATTGATTATCTAAATCGATTATCTGCATTACCTATTACTACAGATGTTGCAACAGTAGCAAGCCGTCGTGAATTAGTAATGGCTCTTGCAAGAGAGCATGGTTTAACTGCTTATGATGCTGTTTATCTGGATTTAGCTTTGCGGACTGATTCAGTACTTGCCACTTTTGATGTGCAGCTCGCCAGCGCAATGCAGGCAGCAGGCGGAACTGTGTTCGGAAAGGAAGTTAAAGTTTTATCGGCACATAACGGCAAGTGAATTCAAAAGGTAACTTTTCTTTAGATGGTTGAAGATGAATATTCACTTTTGGGTCTGACAAAATGGTTTGAACATTGAAGACATCTTCAACAGAATGAACATAATCTTTATGGGGTGAGGTCCAATGAACAATTTTTTCTTTTGCTTTTTGGCTCGCCTCTTTTTCATTTTTAGCTACAACACAAATATTTTTATGAAGCTCGGTAAATTCAGCGGCATCATAACCGCCTAAATTGACAAAATAGAGTTGTTCTTCTTGTTGTGAAGGAGAATTTTGTAAAATGATATCGTAACCATCAACTTGTTGTACCGCTCCCCAGGCATCTAAATGCAAACTGCTGGGGATACCCCACCAACTTTTGCTCAGTTGTTCATAAGTTTCTTCAATAGTATTAGCAACTACAAAACGAATATCGTGCAGCTCAATCAAAGAACCAGCATGCTTTCCTCCAATGTAAATCATGAATAATTGCATTGAAGTTGCCTCTTTAATTCTTGAATGGCCAGGCTACGATGGCTAATACGATTTTTTTCTGCGGGTAACAGTTCGGCGACGCTACAGTCATGATTGCGAAGAAAGAAAACGGGATCGTAGCCGAAACCGTGGTCTCCTTTGGGTGCAGATAATATTTCACCTGGCCAAATGCCTTGAGCAATCAGCGGAGCCGGGTCATCAGGATATTGGAGCAAAACCAAAACACAATAATAATGAGCGCTTCGATCAGCTGAACCACTTTTTTGAATTTCGTTTAACAATTTTTTGATTAAATCATCACGGGTAGCATTAGGGCCAGCATAGCGTGCGGAATAAACTCCGGGCGCCCCATTTAAGCAATTAACAACCAGTCCTGAATCATCTGCTAGAGCGGGTAAGCCACTCAATTTTGAGGCGTTTCTGGCTTTAATAATCGCGTTTTCAACAAATGTGAGTCCGGTTTCCGGCGCATCGGGAATACCTAATTCTGATTGGGCGGTCCATTCGAAAGGTAAATGATTGAGTAGCTGGGTAAATTCTTTTATTTTTCCCTGGTTGCTGGTGGCCAAGATGATTTTTTTCATAAAACAATAATATATTTGTTAGTTTGGCATTGTTGATTGTGTGCGACATTCTTCATATGTTGCAGCAAATTGGCACAAGCTTTATTAGGTATTTGAGTGAAGGTAATGTCCAAAAACCGAGGGTCTCGGTCAGGGGCGACTGTGATGGTTCCACCCCAAGGATTTTCTTCTGCAAATGGGTCTTGCTTGGATAACAGCCCGGCCGTTTCTAATGCATCCAAGGAGATATCTCGAAAACCCGGTTCTGATTGAGCGGCTTCCCATTGATAACTGATATCGGCTAAATGTTGTATTTGACTGGCGGCTTTGCCTACATTGGTATATAACTTGTTTTGGCTCATATAGTAATTTGCGGCCATGGTAATAAAAA
>JAFEDN010000115.1 GCA_018241585.1 Pseudomonadota bacterium
CTTGGCTCAACGAATATTCCAACAATGGTATCAGGAATGACGCCTATGTGACGCAAATAATTAGCTATTTCCAAACTCTCTACAGCCAGCTCGTTGTAACTTAAGAATCTACTTTCATCTTCTACGGCAATTTTATGAGGATTCATCGCAAGTTCTTCTAAAAAAAGATCCACAATACATCTATTCTCAGAATATTTGTTTCTAATTGTCTTTAAAACTTTAGAATTGAGAATCCGTTCTTCTAACTCCATGAGATTATCTCTCCATTACATAAGAATACAACATGATTTTGAGTTATTTGATTCAAGGTCTTTAGTTGTTATTTGTTTAGTTTGATTTTCTTTAAAAAAATTAAACGTATTAGAAGAAGTTTCAAAATTTTTACTTCCATTATCCCATCTTTTAAGTAAAATTAAAGCAGTAATGAGAATAGCCAGCATTCTAGATAAGAAGAAGCTTAATGGACCATCTAAAGTGTCTTGCAAAAAATAACCGGCTGTTACCGCACCCGCACTAGTAATTAACAAATTAGTTGATGATGTAAAAAAATTGTCTGCTCGTTTTTTCTTGCCTAACAAAGCTCCTGTAGTAGTGTTTCTCAGTCCGTCTAATAACAATGATGCGCCAGTAAAACGTAACATAGATTTAGCCAATGTCAGCGGGGCGTTACCAGAAAATAACCAAACTAATGGATCAGGATATATCATCATAAACAAAGCAGGAGGGAGGGTAGCTAAACCGGTAACAATGAGTTCTGAATATCCGATAATTCGAGCATTTTGCTTCCAGATACTAGCGTTTTCCAATTTTTTAACCTTTTCAAAATCCCGTGCCCGTCCTAATGCATTAGCCACAGAAACTGTTGCTGCTGTACCTAAGCCTAACAGGATTAAGTTAAGCATAACTAGCATTTGCATAGAAGGTTCTTCTGCCTCCAAATTTTCTTTGGCGCTTTCTCCAATGCCAGTCAGCATACTAATAAGCATAGTTGGTAACCATTCACTAATAGCTTGTAATGCTGTGGGCAAACTTAATCCAAGAAACTCTGAAAAGGGGGTCCCACTATCTAAACTGGCTGAAAAAAGCTGATATTTTTCGCGATCGTACTCATTTTCGAATTTATTAAAATAAAAGTAACATCGACCTGTAATAAAAGTAATACAGGCGGATGCAGAGACTCCATATCCTAATCCTGCCAAACCTAATTTTGTTGCTGCTAGAGGAAAACCAATAACCATAGAGAGAAAAACAAATAAACTATTCAGAACAATAGGAGATCTACTCCGTTTAATACTCAAAACAAAATTTTGATCTATTACAGTCCAATAAGTTGGAATTATTCCATATGAAATAGCTCTTAAATACTGACCTGCTTGAGCAACTATATCTTCATTGATCCCAAACAATTTTAGCCAATGATCAGATGTAGAAAATAAGACAGTTGTGGGAATTCCTATTAGAGTACCCCATAATAATCCTTGATTAACTGCTGGGCCAATTTTGGAATATTTTTTTTCTCCATTCAAAGTTCCGGCAACTACATTGACTGTAGACAATGCTCCTCTTGCGGCTCCTGTAATACCTTGTTGCAACATAAACATTACTGGAGCAGCAGCAATGGCATCTGAATTAATAAAGTAACTAATAATGATTCCATTTCCAAAATTCTGAATAGCTACTACCACTCTAGAAAGCGCAAAAGGAATCGCAAAACGAGCAGATTCTTTAATAGCCTCTTTCAAGGTGAGTAATTTTTCTTTTTCCTCTTTCTCCTCTACATGCTGAACACTTAGAACAGTATTTGATTTAGGAAGTAAACTTCCCGTCTCCTCATCGTGATTAGGCAACAAAGGATGACTTATGTCACCAACATCTTCATCTTTGGACATATTTACTAGTTTTGACATATCTAAAAACTCCTATGTTAATTGTCAACTCCGAATCTCTCTTTATAACAATCTATTAATCTGCAGTGGGTGGTATTTCAAATGATTTTGGTAGTTCTGGAGTTGTAGTAAAGTAACTCGCAGCAATTCGAAATATCGAGAGCTTCCCAGATATATTCCACATCCGTCGCAAAACGTAAACTAATTTAGGATTATGCTCTTCTTCCTCTTCTATAGCTCTAGCTACAATTCTTTTCCAATTAATCTCACATTCACTATTATTTGCATCGGATGCATCATTATATTTTAAATCTAATTCCTCTAGCACAGATCTTCTAGGAAACTCTCCTCGCGAAAAAAGAATGCAAAGCATACCCACCCAAAAGCATTGAATAGTATATCTTTGTTGGTCAATAGAAAGATACGCAGCAATTTGTTCCATAGCGTGTAACGATGTGAGTAAATGAAGAATAAGGAAATCGCCTGGATATGCTAAGTATATAAGAGTAACTACATAATGTAATTGTTTCCAATTGTTAGTAATATCTCCATTACTAATCCAGTCTATAGTCGAGTATATTAACGGATGACCCTCTTGTAGTAGTCTAGCTATTCTGTATTGTAACCCTGATCTGGCCAATTCGGGATGTATTTCCTGAGTCAATTTGCATTTCGCTTCAATTAATTCCTCTACCCACCTTTTTAATTCTACCGATTTTTCCTCAAAAAAATTTGCTATGTAAAATAAAGATTCTAATGCTGTCCTATCCTTTGTAAGAACATCTAATTTAATTCCAACTGTTCTTTCTGGATGACAAGAAACATAAGAAAAAGCCATATAAGCCAAGCCTTCTATTGCCATCCAACGATGCTTAACTTCCAATGCCCACCCTAAATGAATAGTAGCATGAGTGAGAGACCCTACCCAGCCTGGCAATAAAGTAAAAGCATATTTTTTTATGAGTTCATTCATACCTAATTCTTTTTCTCTATCATCAAAAAATTTACAATATGAAGAAAAACTTGATCGCTTCCCTAAATAATTTTTCCAATTTTCCTCAATTATAGAATATTTGGAAATTTTAGGTGGTTCTAAACCATATCCATACGGTGTACATTGAGCATAAGAAGAATAATAACCTTGGATCCTTTCTTTAGACGCCCCTAATCCATAGAGAGCTATTACCGCATGCTTATTATGATTCGTTAAATGTCCGTTGAATTCTATATGGTGAGATTGATCATTTAATAAGTTTTCAACCAGTGCTTTTCGAGAAAAACTAATATTTTCATTAGGGACTAATTTAAAAGTATTCATGATATAATTTCCTTAAACATCATGTATTTATTCTATACGGTTCGTTCTGTTTTTATCTCATGGCGTTTAGCGAAAGACTTAGCTAAATATATGCCTAGTAGGATAAAAGCAATTCCAATAAACTGACATGTGATTGAGATTAGACTTTCGCCTTTATGATCAAGCAATACGCTAGAAATCATCTGGCCACTAATCACTAACAAAATAGTCTTAACTGCTCCAATTTTGGAAAATACATAACTGTTAACAGCTACAAAAAGAGCTCCAAAAAATCCTCCAAGATAGGTGTAAACAGGAATATGAGTAGTCATATTAAACTTTAAATCTTTACAAACGATCAGTAGCAATGCTAAAAATAAGAAACCAATTATGTGATTCCAGAAGGAAGCCTTAAACGGACCCACATTAATACTCAATCGACTATTAATCGCCCGACTTGTTCCCACTAAGAAACCATTAAACACAGCCAAAAGTATGAAACCACTCATTGCTTCATGACCTATTAAAGATAATAAGACAGCTACCGGATAGCACACAAAGTATCACTAGAAAATCTATCATCGTCAGCTCTCTTTTTTGCATCCCAAACAAACCCATACGATCAGAAATCATTCCAAAAATAATCTGACCTACTAACATCAAAGAAAGAGTACCTGAAAGTCCCAAAGTAGTATTTACTGTTACCGCAGCCAAAACAACCGTTAGTGCACCAGGTATCCCTCCTAAGTACGACCATACTGGAGCATCTGCCGATTTGGATTGAATTTCTTCTTTATTGATCAAAATTAATTTTGAGAAAAGTACAATAAAAAACAAGGAAGTAATAGTCCCTACTCCATGAGCAGTCCAAGATGCAAATAATGGCGTACTATGTTTTGCCATAAGACTGTTATAATCAATCATTAAAGCAAGTAAAAGGCCTCCACTAAGTGCCAATAACCAATCCATTGTAAGTTTTCTCATTTTTCAGTCTACTTATAATTTTTATGATTGAACATTTAAAGGAATTGAATTAGCTTTTATTGAAAATATGCAATCCAAAACTTTATCAAAATTATCAACTAGCCAAGACGGCTGAGCCGATTGTAACTTTTCAGTATCATGTACCCCGTACGTAACAGCAATTGAATGCATGCCAGCACTTTTAGCCATCAAAATATCGTGGGTGGTATCTCCTACCATTACGGTAAGTTCAGGCAAGACTCTCAATTTATGCATTACTAATAGTCCCATTTCAGGATGAGGCTTAGTTTGTTTTACATGATCTGCGCCAACTACTAGTTCAAAGTAATCCCAAAGACCTGCGGCTTTCAATAATGCTTCCGCACTCTTATAAACTTTAGTAGTAGCGACTGCTAAATTAAAGCCTTGGCTCCTCAGATTTGAGAGTCCTTTTTCTACTCCAGGAAAAATTAATTCTTTTGCTTTAGGTAAAACAATATTTTTAAATAATTCTTGATAACGTTTAACACCAAAACTTACACGATCATCATCACGGTCAACCCTCATTAAAGTACTAAATGCCTGTTCTAATGGTAGACCAATCGTTCCTCTAATAGCTGCAGGGTCACTGGGTGTGACACCCATAGATGTTAACGCTGCTGTAAAAGTTTCTACAATTCCGCGAGGAGTGTCTATTAATGTTCCGTCTAAGTCAAATACAATTGCTAACTTCATAATCACCTCCTTATGCTTCTATAGGAGTTGTGGTTTGTTTTTGACGATATAATGCATGCGCTTTTGCTAGCCGACCAGCTAATTCAGCAGTACTAACAAGCACTGACATGTTCGCCTTAACAGTTTTTCCTCCGGTTGCTTTACCCACTGCTTTCATGAGATAGGGAGTAATTGCTGGGCCTTTAATACCGTCCTTTTCTGCTGATACCATTGCTTCTTTAATAACAATCTCAACTTCATTTCTATCAATGGCATCTTCTGCCTTAATGGGACTAGTAATTAATACCGAACTGTGATTTCCAAGCTCCCAATGTTTTTCCACTATCCGAGCGACGGTTTCTTCTTCATCTACCCTATGAGGACTTCGAATACCGCTAGAAATGCAATAAAACGCAGGAAAATCATCAGAAGAAAAAGCAATGATAGGAACACATTGTGTTTCAAGATATTCCATGGTCAAACCCAAATCTAAAATACTTTTCGCTCCTGCACATACGACAGCCACTTTTGACTTGGTAAATTGAATTAAATCAGCAGAAATATCCATAGTCACTTCAGCACCTCTATGTACTCCACCAATGCCTGCTGATGCAAAAAAAGGAATTTTAGCTAAGTCTGCGGCAACAATTGAAGAAGCAACTGTAGTAGCCCCCATCCCTCCTTTGGCTAAGATTACAGGTATATCTCTACTGGTAACTTTAGGAATACCAGGTGTAGAGGCAAAACGGTCGATATCTACATCAGTCATTCCTATAATAAAACGTCCATTTTCAATACCAATAGTTGCTGGAATAGCTCCACCTTTTCTGATTGCTGCTTCTATTTTTTTCCCTGTAGCTACATTTTCGGGATAAGGCAAGCCATGTGAAATAACAGTTGATTCGACAGCTACTACTGGATTTCCTGCGTTTAAAGCCTCTAGCACTTCTTCACTGAATTTCAGTAAAGAGTTTTTACGTTGATTTTTCATTTGTTACTCCTTAACTTAAAATAAAAACAAACGATCCCTTCACTTCAATTTAGTCAATCTATCAAGTGATTGAAGCCTAAAAGCTATGAAGTCATTTCTCAGCTTATACCATAACAATTTAAAAATTACAATTTGTAACGCAAACTCCACGGCAATCGGGCCAGAATTTGCGCAAATAAAAATTTATTAATTAACAAATAC
>JAFEDN010000116.1 GCA_018241585.1 Pseudomonadota bacterium
GTGCTGTCAGCCTGTTAATTTAACTGTTGCAGCACATTTTACACGCCGCGGAGGATTGGATACTAACCCTTGTCGTTCAAATCTTATTGACGCTCCAATCGATAGTATTCGTTACATCAGGCAATGATTGCTCATGGGCAGTAACTCCCACTGAATGATAAGCATTTGAAAAAAATGGTTATAACCAACTTTACCTGCTGAGGAATCGCAAGGGACAAGAGAGCGGAGCGACCTTTCCCTTCAGTACCGAGTTTCAGCTTTGCTAGGATTCGGTATCAAGACTAGGAAGCAATCTCCGCTTCTGCGGGAATTGCGGGCTTATATGTTTTTGGTTTCAGGATATAAATAATGGCAAATAATGTTTCAAGTGAAAATTTAATTATTTTTGAGCAACCCTTGAATGAGCATCTACGTATTTGCTTACGTTTAGAACAGTTAATATTACAGTTACAAGGATATCTTAACGACAAAAGCACCAACGGTTCGCAAATGGCTTTGATTACTCTATTGAGGCTAATTGATGTAATGGATCGACCGGACCTTAAATCGAAACTTATGCAAATGCTATCCCAATATGCTACCACCTTAGGTCAACTTGAACGGTTTCCACAAGTCGATACTAACCGTCTACAATCTATATTAAAGCATTTGGACCAACTCATTAGCCAGCTACATCACATGCCTGGTAGAATTGGCGAGTCATTACGCAGCAACGATTTTTTTAATCAATTACGGCCTCAACTGGCTAATCCCGGTGGTATTTTTTTTCATCACGTGCCTGCTTTTGCACTGTGGTTACAACAACCTTATGAATTACAGGCAAAAGAGTTAGCTCAATGGTCAGAGGCGCTTCAACCTCTTCCAGAAATTGCCACTTTAGTTTTAGAATTAGCTCGCAACAGTACAGCTACTCAAACGATTACAGCTCAAAATGGTTTTTACCACCAAACATTAGACTCCACTTTGCCTTGTCAATTGATCAGAGTCGGCATACCGGTAGAGTTAGGTATTTATGCAGAAATCAGTGCAGGGATACACCGTTTATCTATTAGATTTGTCAAAGCAAATTATTTGGCCGGTGAAAAATCCAAACAAATTTCCGGGGTCATTACCTTTTTACTCACTTGTTGCCGTTTCTAATTTTCATTTCCGGATTGTTGTACCCCTCGCTAGCGCTAGGATTGGCAATAACGAATTCAACCAGTCAAAAATAAAAAGACAAAAAAAAAGGAGGAAATATTCCTCCTTTTTAAAAACTTTCAGTCAGTAATTAACTAGATTTTTAGATAGTCACTGAAATAAAAGCTTATGCTGCCCATTAATTCACTGACGTGAACTTTGTTGACAGTGCCTTGAGTATAGACATTAGTGGTAACATCACGAGTAACAGTTTGGTTATTATTGTGCTCTGATGTTTGTTCATGAGTTCCAACAAGTTGAGCAGGTCCAGTACTGACGCTACCATAGTTGGTATAGTCATATTCTGCACCAATACTAACATTTGGAATAACCATATATTCGACACCAGCGCCTAACAAAAGACCTTCTTTCCAGTTATCATCACTGCTCGAAGTGGCATTAAGATCAGTGCTAGAAATGAAATTCCGTTCGCGTCCACCGGCGTTATGGAATTCAGAACTTGCATCAACATTAAGGCTATTCGAAACTGAAACTCTTGCAAAGGAAGCACCAATCTTTCCATAAATGAGTGCTTTTGGATTAGGCAAGAAACCGAGCCGAGCTGCTCCCCAAGCATCATTCTTTATCTTGAATGTAGTGCTGGTTTCGGCAGTTGAGTGTACATCAGAGGTAAACTCTCTCCGAGCTCTTGCATTATTAAATGGGATATTTAATGCCTGGGTATTAGTAAGAGAAGTTTGACCCCACTCACCACCACCTTCAGCACCAGCGTAGAACATACCCATTACATGACCGAAGCCGCCTTTAATACCACCGTAACCATCTAAATCACCAGCAGAAAACTGTGATGAACTTAAAGTTCCTGAATCAACTAAGGTAATCGTCCGATCTGGATGATGATGATGCCCTTTCTTTTCAACCACGACAGGGTCGCTTAAAAAGATATCAGAGCTTCCATCATAACTGTTGTGATGCACACCACCGATACCTGCAACGTAAAATCCATTGAAGTACTCCACTACAGGCATTACTTCGGGTCCCCCTGCGAAAGCTGACGAAGCACCTAACAATGCTGTCAACACAGAAGAATAAATGATTCTTTTCTTCATAAAAATTTCCTTTTTAAAATTATTCCAAAACTAAGTTCCTTAATGGACACCTATCAATCTATTTAAAAAATGGCCCAGTGTCTACCAAAGTAAATATTGAGACCACCCAAGAAAGTATCAACTCGTGCTTTTCCGCTAGCAGAAGTCGTAATAGGCAAATCTCTTGTAGGAGTTGGTCCAAAAGAATTATTACCATTGGTGCCGGATGTAGATGCTGTCAAAGTAGCTGGACCGGTATCTACTGTACCATAGTTGACATAGTTCCATTCTAAAAAGAGGGACACTAAATCACGGTAAACAAATTGTTCGGCACCAAGTCCCAACAACAAACCCACTTTAGTGCTATCACTGCTACTGCCGCCGTCAATATCGGTAACAGCATGAACATCATCTCTATCAAAACGTCCACTTCTGCCTGGTCTATCAAAAGTATTAGTAGCATCTACACTGTTGCTAACGGTAATTTTTGCCCAGCTTGCAGCAACTTTACCATATAACAATAAAGTAGGGTAAGGATTGAAACCGAATTTACCACCTACTCCATAGTCATTGGATATTTTTTGAGTAACAGTATTAGTTACATCCAACCTGTCTGCAAATCCTCTGTTTCTTCTTCCTTCATGACGGTTATCAAAGTTAACTGGGGTAGCATTATAAATATCCGTGCTAGTCTGAGTGCCCCATTCGCCCCAACCGAAAACGCCTAAATACCATCTATGCTGAAAGGTCCAACCAAAACCGCCGTCTACTCCGCCATATCCATCTACTGATTCACCATCGGCTTGATTTGTTACGAGGTTACCAGGAACAAAGATTGGCTGAAGATTAGGACGATTATCGGTATTAGGAACATTCTCAGTCAGATCAATTTGAGAGCTTCCTGGAAAGTCCGCATGATGCACAGCCCCAAAGCCTCCAACATAAAAACCACTGAAGTAGTCTTCAACTGGGATAATTTCAGGGCCTCCTGCTAGAGCTATTGACGCACTGAATAATGTCGCCAATGCAGAAGAATAAATAATTTTTTTCTTCATATTAAAGTTCCTTTTGATAAAATCAGTTCAGTTAAACTTTTAACCGACAAACCTTGTCAGTTTTGGTAACTGTAGCAGACACGATTTTGTAATGCAAGAATTAATTTCAATAATTTTTCAAATAGTAAAAAAAAATTTCACACTGTATTTTATTAAATCAATTTTTACTGTAAATTGTAGCTTTTTTTTACAATTTCTTTTTTAGTTGAAAAAAAATTAAACAAAAAAAGGAGGAATTAGATTCCTCCTTTTTAGAAAAAATTGATTTAATTAAAACCAATTATTTAAGAAGTGAAAATTAACGCCTCCAGTAAACGCACTAACATTCGCTTTGGAAGAAGCATTAACTGTAAGATCGGCTTTACCTGCAATAGTTTCAGCAATAGGCATTGTTGCACTAGTTGAAACTGAACCAAAACTTTCATAAGTATATTCACCATACAAAGAAACCAGATCTTTCCAAACAAATTGCTCTGCACCAACGCCCCAAACAAAACCAGGCTTCATGTCTCTATTTGAATTACTAGCTGTTTTATAGAGTGTATCAAAAGAAACCGAGGTTTTGATTTGGGCCCAAGAAACACCTAATTTTGCATAAGCTAAAGTAGTGGGTGTCAATAACACACCTAATTTGCTTGCTACCCCATAATTGTCGCCAACTTGTGCAGAATTTGTTACTTTTACGAAATCATTGGCTTGAACAGATGATGTGCTGACAGAACCATTTGCATGACCAAAATCAGCAAACCCTTCTAGTCCGCCGTACCAACGGTTTTGAAACACCTTACCCCAGCCAATTTGCGGACCAACATACAAATTGTTTGAGCGATCACCGCCATTTTGACTGGACAATTCGGCAGTGAATGGCTTCACATTAGGAGGCACAATACTGTTATATAAATCGGTTGAACCATTGATGTCAAAACCAGTATGGTGAAAATCAAGGTTGCCACCCACATAAAAACCATTAAACGGGTTTACATTTTGCACAGCGACAACTTCAGCTCCACCTGCAAAAGCTGCAGAAGTTGCTAAAAAAGCAGTCAAGGCCATCGAGTAAATAACTTTTTTGTTCATAATTTTATATCCTTTTGTTGATTAAAAAACTTACTGATACTTTTACCAGTAGATCGTATTTTAAACATATTTCAACCTTTTGCAAATATTTAAACAAAACTCGAATTCAAATTGAACAAGAACTGCAGTCATTGGTTAAACTTTGACACATCGAAAAATAATTTTCGTAAAAAACTCTTACCCGATGAGGGATCATAAGAGCAAACAGAGCGGAGCGGCTTTTCCCTTGATTATTAAATCACAGCTTTGCTGAGATTCAGTATCGAAATAAAAAGTCGCTTCAACGAAGCAGAGGAACCGGCAAAAGGTCTAAAAGCGCATAGTTTGCTGCGGGAAGTGGAAAATCTTTTAATTGTTTAACATTAACCCAAATAATTTTTTGCCCCTCTGCACCATATAAGTTACCTGCATATTTTTCAATCCACCAAGGATATAAAATGACTTTTTTAGTTTCATATTGATGCAGAACTGCATTACCAGGTTGGGCTTTTAGAACTTCTAAGTTAATTTCTTCTTTTAACTCACGGCAAATAGCTTGGTATTGAGTTTCACCCTGCTCTATTTTGCCTCCAGGAAATTCCCAACAATTGCCCGGACTTTTCTCGGGTCCACGCCAAGCTAAAAGAATTTCTTGATTTGCATTAAAAACCAGACCGACAACAACTTCTAAAGTATTTTTCATATCAAATTCTTAAATGATCTTAAGATACCTTTACTAATGTGAGATCGCAAGTGTATAATATTGGTCTTGTATCCTTCAAAATCAAAGGGTATAATGCTCAAGTCGAAAATGATTCGACGTCTGCACTTGAGAAGGAAGTTCAGGTACTGAGAATTTGTAAGCGTTCATGGGATTTAACGATGTTTACACAGAACCCCCTGAGGGTTCCCATCTATATATAATGAATGGTTACCGAAATTCTACAGTGTGCAATTCGCACAGTTTAAGATAAACACAGGAGTAGTGACCTTGAAAGGAATGACACCAACCCTCGACGAGACCGCAACGATGATCGTGGATGTACCCGCAAATGTAAGCAGCCAATCGCTTCGAAATAGCGTACGCGAATCTTTGCGACAATATTTTATACGTTTAGAAGGCCAAACACCTATTAACCTTTATGAGATGGTGCTGGCTGAAGTTGAACAACCCATGCTTGAAATGGTTCTTCAATACACTGGTCAAAACCAAAGCAAGGCAGCAAAAATTTTGGGCATCAGCAGAGGGACATTGCGTAAGAAAATGGCGCAATATGATCTTTTTAAAAGAGCCAATGATTGATCCTATCCGAAGAGCTTTAATTAGTGTTTCAAATAAAACCGGTTTACTTGAATTCGCTCATCGCTTAATTAGTAGAAAGGTCGAGATTTTAGCCACAGGCGGTACAGCGACACTGTTAAAAAGTCACGGCGTCCCAGTCACAGTGATTTCTGATTATACGGGGTTTCCAGAAATCTTAGATGGTCGAGTTAAGACATTACATCCTAAAATCTATGCTGGATTACTTTGCCGACCCCAAATCGATCAATCTGTGCTTGATACGCATCAAATCCGACCGATTGATTTGTTAATCGTCAATTTATATCCTTTTCAAGAAACCATTACCCCACCCAATTGTACGCTAGAACAAGCCATT
>JAFEDN010000117.1 GCA_018241585.1 Pseudomonadota bacterium
CGAAAAATAAATCTTTCAATATTTCATGAGTTTATAGGTAATTTTTGCTTCAGCGAGAACTGCTGTACAGAGTAAACAAAAGAGAAGAGTTCGGAGAATATTAACCCTATCATTGACAATCCAATAACAATAAGTAACTCTTAGATCACATAAATTGTTTTAAAGTGAGCATTATGTCAGTTGATCCTATGCGCTTGGTTACCATATTAAAAAGCTCAGATAAAATGGAGCTAGTGACTGGGCCGTTACCTGAACCTAAAAAAGATGAAGTTTTAATTAAAGTCTTTGCAGCAGGAATCAATCGGCCGGATATTCTTCAACGCCAAGGTCTCTACCCACCTCCACCCAATGCTAGCCCGGTACTAGGTCTGGAAGTCGCAGGCGAAATAGTAGCCAGAGGCAGTCAGGTTGCAAATTTTGAAGTAGGAAATAGAGTTTGCGCTCTGACCAATGGCGGCGGCTATGCTCAATATTGCACAGCGCCGGCTGCTCAGTGTTTACCTTGGCCCCACAATTACGACGCTATCCATGCTGCCGCCCTTCCGGAAAATTACTTTACTATATGGGCCAATGTTTTTATGCAAGGCCGTCTGCAAAAAAAAGAATCGTTGCTAGTGCACGGAGGAAGCAGCGGCATCGGCGTTACTGCCATTCAATTAGCCCATGAATTTGCAAACCCGGTATATGCCACAGCCGGGACAACAGAAAAGTGTCAAGCCTGTATTGGCTTAGGAGCTCAATACTGCGTGAATTATCATGAAGAAGATTTTGAAACAAAAATTTTAGCTTATACCCAAAACCAAGGGGTGGATATGGTGTTAGATATGGTGGGCGCACCCTATTTTCACAAAAACCTTAATATTCTTAAAAAAGATGGACGTTTAATTGAGATTGCTACTCAACATGGCGCTATAGTTAACCAGCTTGATTTAGGTGTATTAATGCAAAAGCGTTTAATCGTTACCGGTTCGACAATGCGGCCAAGAACATCTCAAGAAAAAGCGATAATTGCTCAGTCCTTGTTAGACAACGTTTGGCCCATTCTTTCCCAGGGGCGTTGCCAGCCTCTTATTTATAAAACATTCCACTTCGATCAAGTCAATGAAGCGCACCAGCTAATGGAAAGCAGCCGTCATATTGGTAAAATTATTTTAACGCTTTCTCCAGTCTAATCGGTGCCGCTTTATCTGAAGGCTGGATCTGATGACCTCTTTTGACAACATAAACTTTAATAAATTCTGCCCCTAAGAAAATAATTTGTCCTAAATAATACAGCCATAAAATAATCACTATCAAAGAACCGGCCACTCCATATTGTGACTTCATAGAAGCATGTGAAAAATACCAGCCTAAAATGACTTGACTGATTACAAATAAAATAGCGGAGAACAATGCGCCTAACCAAACATCTCCGAAATTGATTTCAACATCCGGCAGAAACTTATACATTAAAATAAAAATAAAGGTAATAATACCAATGGACACGATGACATGCAGGGTTTTCACCAATAGCTGACTATGCAGCAGGTGCGCAAATTTTCCGATCAAAGTGCTAGAAATAATCGCCAATAAAAATACTATCCCCATGACAATTATCGCTAGAAAGGCAAAAAGCCGGCTTCTAATCACACCCCAAACACCCAGGCCAGATTTAGTTTGTACTTCCCAGATAGCGTTCAAACCATCCAACAACTGACCATAAAAACCGATGGCGCCAATAATCACTAGGATCATTCCTATTACGGCAGCAATAATCGAATTGTAGGCATGCGTTTGACTATTAATCATCTGAGCAACCAACTGTGAGCCGCCCGAACCTATTACTGAATTTAAAGAGCTTAGAATCTGCTGCTCCGCAGCGGATTTACTCAAAACTAAACCTGCAATAGCAATACAGATCACCAATAAAGGTACTAATGAAAAAATAGTAAAATAAGCAAAGGCCGCAGCCAAAGTAGCAATCTTGTCTTTAGACCAATATTTAAAAATATCTAAGAAAAAATTCAAAACCGTTAGCTCCTATGTGCGTTCATACACAATTATAGAAGAGTTTTAGCTGAAACGTGAACCGGTTTAAATTTATTGAACAGTGTTTAATTTTATGATAATATCAAATACAAGTTAATTACCGTCCATCAGGAAACTTTATGAAGCTTTATAAAATGCCAGGTTTTCTACCCTATCTGGCCATTATATTTTTTAACTCTTTCGTTGATTTAGGTCATAAAATATTAATTCAAAACACCCTGTACCGCTCTCTGAACGCTCCCGACTTCACCGTTATGTCCGCTATCGTCAATGGCTTGATCTTGCTACCCTACATTCTATTATTTACTCCTTCAGGATTTATTGCTGACTACTTTTCAAAAACCAAAGTATTGAGGGTTACCGCTTTAGCAGTGATTCCGATTGTGATATTGATTACTATCTGTTACTACTTAGGTTTATTTTGGTGGGCTTTTGGCCTGACTGTGCTGTTAGCTATTCAAAGCGCGGTTAATTCACCCGCAAAATATGGTTTTATTAAAGAAATCTTTGGTAAAGATAATATTGCCGAAGCCAACGGCTTAGTACAAACCCTGGCAATCATTGCGATATTAGCCGGTACTTTAGTATTTACACTTTTGTTTACTGTGCTTCTGTCTAAACATGGCTTCACTGCAGTTGAATTTCGGGATCGTAGCCAATTGTTAAAAGCTTTTGCTCCTTGCGGTTTTTTACTAATTATTGCCGCTAGTCTCGAAGCATGGTTAACTTTCCGGCTTCCAGAAAAACCTGCAGCAGACAGCAACACCAGTTTTCATTTCAGCAATTACTTGACCGGTAAGAACCTCCACGGCAGTTTAAAAAGTATTCGTGGCAATCGTACTATTTTGACGTGCATTATCGGCTTAGCTGTTTTTTGGGGAATCAATCAAGTGCTTTTAGCGAGTTATGGCGCTTATCTAAAAGAATTTGTATCGAACAGCAGTGAATTATACGCCAATAGCGTTTTAGCCATTGGCGGTATCGGCATATTCTTTGGGGCTTTTTATGCAGGACGAATTTCTAGAGGATTCATTGAGACCGGTATCATTCCTATTGCAGCAATGGGACTGTGCATCGGCTTGCTGCTGTTAGCTATCCTTACCAATAAGATTGCCATTTTATTATTATTTTTTGGCTATGGCTTTTTTGGCGGTTTATTAATCGTTCCTTTAAATTCACTGATTCAATTTCATGCGCAATCGAAAAATTTAGGCACGGTGTTAGCCAGCAATAATTTTGTGCAAAATATTTTTATGCTGACTTTGCTTATTTTAACCGTTATTGCTACTCGAGTTGGTTTTGATGGGAGAATTAATTTATTAATCCTGTTTATTATTGCTTTTTTTGGCAGCATTTATGCGCTCAAACGATTGCCGCAATCTTTGATTAGGTACTTAATCTTCTTTGTTGTTTCTAAATTTTATAAGGTAGATGTATATGGTTTAAATCATTTACCTTCCACTGGCGGAGTGCTGCTGCTGGGAAATCATACCAGTTATTTAGACTGGGCATTAATACAAATAGCTTGCCCGCGGCCGGTTCATTTTGTTATTGACCGGCAAATTTATGAAACCTGGTATTTAAAAATATTTTTAAAAGCTGTTGGCGTTATTCCCATTTCCCAAAGCGGTAGTAAGGGGGCGATTGAATCGATACAGGAAACCTTGAAAAAAGGAGCAGTAGTCGCCTTATTTCCAGAAGGTTATTTAAGCCGCAATGGCCAGTTGGGATCATTTCAAAAAGGTTTTGAAAGAGCGGTGGCAGGCACGGAAGCAATCATTGTCCCTTTTTATATCCGAGGTCTATGGGGCACGTTGGTTTCTTATGCTACTTCGCAATATAAAAAAGCCACTAGCGGTCACAGTCGAAGAATCAGCTTTAGCTACGGCGCAGCTATGCCTGCAGAAACAACCGCCGCTCAAGTGAAACAAGCCGTTTTTAATTTATCCATTACCGCTTGGCATTATTACAGCAACACTTTAGAGAGTATCCCTTCAGAATGGTTAGTACGAGCTAAAAAAGCACGGGGCAAATTGGCAATAGCCGAATCTTCAGGCAAGCAAATTTCTCAACACCAGTTAATCAGTATTGTTTGGCGCTTTGCACGTCAATTAAAAATATTAGTGTCTAATACTAATCATATTGGCATATTGCTTCCTCCAGGTATTGGCGGAATAATCGCCAATCTATCGCTTTGGGTTCTAAACAAAACAGTAGTCAATCTCAACTACACTGCAGGGCAAGATTCACTGCTGCAAAGCTGTGAACTAGCGGAAATATCCGTGATCATTACTTCACGTTTATTTCTAAACCGGCTTACCAAAAAAGGATTCACTGCTGAGCAAATATTAGCTAATAAACAGATTGTTTATTTAGAGGATTTTTTAACCGCATCTAAAGTAAGTTTGCTCAGCTATTTTGTTGCAGTCAAATTGTTGCCTCTGATCATTTTGAAGTTTTTAATGTTAACAACAAATCGTAATACGAATGAGCCAGCAGCAATTTTATTTAGCAGCGGCAGTGAGGGAAAACCAAAGGGGGTTGAACTGACTCATCGAAATTTGCTCTGTAATGCCAAACAAGTCGCCAGTATTGTAGGCATTGAGAATGCCGATGTCATTCTCGGTTGTTTACCTCTATTTCATGCATTTGGACTCACTGTGACAACTATTCTGCCTTTGATCGAAGGTGTTGCTATCGCTAGTCATCCAGACCCACGAGATGCGGTCGAAATCGCAAAATTAATTTACAAATATCAAATCACCACTATGGTTTCTACCTCTACATTTCTCAGTTTTTATTGCCGCCATCCTCGAGTACACCCTTTGCTTTTTCAAAGTTTACGATTAGTGATTGCCGGCGCCGAAAAATTATCACCGCAGGTACGGGAAGCATTTAAACAAAAATTTGGAATTGATGTCTTTGAAGGTTATGGGGCTACGGAAGTTGCTCCTGTAGCAAGTACTAATTTGAACGATATTATTAATCCCGATGATTTACATGTTCATATTGCTAATAAAGTGGGTACAGTTGGCTTACCCATTCCAGGAACCAGCTTTCGGATAGTCGATCCGGCCTCATTACAGAATCTACCTGATGATGAACCCGGGATGATTTTGATCGGAGGACCTCAGGTGATGAAAGGATATTTAAAAAATCCTGAAAAAACAGCACAAGTATTAATTCGTGAACACAATATTAATTGGTATATTACTGGTGATAAAGGCAAGTTGGATCAAGATGGTTTCTTGACCATCGTAGACCGCTATTCCCGCTTTGCTAAAGTCGGCGGCGAAATGATTAGTTTAACAGCAGTAGAACAAGCAATATTACATAATCTACATAGCTATCAACCGATCGATGTTGCCGTGGTAGCTCTGGCTGATCAAAAAAAAGGTGAAATTTTAGTTTTGCTTTATCATGCGGAAGTTAAGTCTGAAGAACTGCTAGCAAGATTACGCGAGGCCAAGATATCCGCTTTGATGATTCCAAGCTATGCTTTTAAAGTAACCG
This sequence comes from Pseudomonadota bacterium, assembly GCA_018241585.1. GTDB lineage: Bacteria > Pseudomonadota > Gammaproteobacteria > Coxiellales > Coxiellaceae > JAFEDN01. Next base: position 5,542 of record JAFEDN010000117.1, read on the forward strand.
AGTTACCTAAATTGGGCACGGGCAAATGTGATTTCGGAGCAGCTAAAAAATTAGCTCAACAATTAATTTTAACGTAGATAAATATTTTTCGATCTCGCTGAAGATAATTGCCAAGGTCTAATCCATTTCAGCATTTTGACAAAAATATTAAAAAGTAATATTATGTCGGTTATAAAAACACTAGAGTCAAAATAAATGAACTCTGATAATACAAACCGTTTTACTGACACAGTCGAAAATTATATTAAATACCGGCCTCTTTACCCTCCAGAAATGTATCCATTCTTAGTTGAACATTGTGGTTTAACTCAAGCACAAACGATTGCTGATATTGGTTCCGGTACGGGATTTTTATCAAAATTATTCCTGGATCAGGGTCATATCGTATATGGGGTTGAGCCTAACGACGCCATGCGTCTGGCAGGCGAACAATACTTAG
>JAFEDN010000118.1 GCA_018241585.1 Pseudomonadota bacterium
ACCGGTTTAGTAGCGCCCGCCTTATATCGTGCTTTAGGTTGTGAAGTCGTTGAACTTTATACCGAAGTGGATGGTCATTTCCCCAACCATCACCCGGACCCTCTGGTTCCTGAAAACTTGTCGGCATTAGTGGAACGGGTTAAGTCGGAAAAAGCCGATATCGGTTTTGCCTTTGATGGGGATGGCGATCGTTTAGGCGTGGTGACTAATGAAGGCACAATAATCTGGCCGGATAGACAGTTGATGTTGTTTGCAAAATACTTACTTGCCAAGCATCCCGGAGCAATGATTCTTTTTGATGTCAAATGTTCTCGGCTTTTGCCGGTATTAATTGAACAATGTGGCGGCAAATCCCTTATGTGGCGTACTGGTCATTCAATTATCAAGAATAAAATGATTGAAACTGGCGCCTTACTGGCTGGAGAAATGAGCGGACATATTTTCTTTAAAGACGACTGGTTTGGGTTTGATGATGGTTTGTATGTCGGCATGCGTTTATTGCAGGTTTTGGCTGATAGTCAGTTATCCATTGCTCAATTATTTGCTCAATTGCCTAACAGTTTTAATACTCCTGAATTAAAATTTGGGATGGATGAGGATAAAAAAGACTCTTTTCTATATCGTTTGTTAAATGAAGCTCACTTTGGAGCAGAAGCAAAAAAAATTACCATAGACGGCTTAAGAGTAGAATGGGATTACGGTTGGGGTTTAGTCCGGCCTTCCAATACTTCCCCCTACATCACCATGCGATTTGAAGCAGAGACGATGGAAGACCTAGAAAAAATAAAGAAAATTTTCAAGCGGGAGTTGTTGAAATTAGATCACCAGCTTAATTTGCCTATCTAGCCGGCAACTGCGGAATGAAGGGAAAGGCCGGCTCCGCTCTCCCTTGCAATCCTTCATCAGAATAGGTTTTTTCTATGGTGTAAAATCATATTTCATAATTAAAGGTGCATGATCAGAAAATCGTTGATCCTTGTAAATAGTTGCGGATAAAATTTTATTTTTGAAATGCGGCGTCACCATTTGATAATCGATGCGCCATCCCACATTATTTTCCCATGCCCGGCCAAAGTGCGACCACCAAGTGTATTGATCAGGCTGTTGATTAACGGCACGAAAAGCATCCACGAAACCGACTTTTTCTAGTAATTGAGTAATCCAAGCCCGTTCCTCAGGTAAAAAACCAGTATAATTCTGATTCCTTTTCCAATTTTTTAAATCGATTTCCTTATGAGCAATGTTCCAATCCCCGCAAATAATAAAAGGTTTCCCTGATTCAATAATTTTTTTTAAAATAGGTAATATCTGATCCATAAATTCATACTTGATTTTTTGTCTAGCCTCACCGCTAGTGCCTGATGGCATATAAAGCGATGCAATATTAAAATGTGGATAATCTACCTGGATGTAGCGGCCTTCTTGGTCGGCAATAGGCCAACCTAAGCCAGTAACTATCTTGTCCGGCTTTTTTTTACAAAAAATTCCTACTCCACTATAACCAGGTTTTAGAGCATCGAAATAATAACAATGATATCCTTCAGGACGATAAAGCCCGTCGCTTAAAATTTTTTCTTGAGCTTTAGTTTCCTGGACACAAACAATGTCCGCCTGTTGATCAGCCAGCCAGGTAAAAAATCCTTTTCTACCGGCAGATCGGATGCCGTTAACATTTAAAGTAATGATCTTCATAAAATACCTCAAATTTCAAAAAGCAAAAAAAATAATTAATAGAAACAAAGACTTATTTTTCTTTTTTTGTACTAAAATTAAACATATGCAGCATTTGCTGTTTATAGTCCTTCTAAGGGGGTGAAATATGAAAATGAAATTACTATTAGCCGCGGGTGTCGCCGCTCTTTTTGCAGCGCCTACATTCGCCTATACCATCTACTCAGGAGGAGTATATTACCACTGTCATAACCATATGAACCAGTGGGGTGAAATGATTAGGGTTTGTAAACCTGTGACCACATCTTATTATGGATATGGCTATTCTTCTCCATACTACACCAATAATTACAGCTATGGGTCTTATCCATACTACAGTGATTATTACGGATATGGTGGGTATTATCCATACTATAACGACAACTTCAACTACGGATATTATCCGTGGTGGGGTACAGGATACTATGGTGGTTACGGATGGTACAATAATAATGTAAATCATCCTGAAGAAGTTCAGTCAACCAACAACTACTACGGCAACGACAATGGATACTATGGTCATTCCAATAGTGGATATTATGGCCATTCAAACAATGGTTACTATGGACATGGCTACAATAATGGCTACTATGGAGGCTCCAACATGGGGGGCAGTTACCAGCATGGAAATACCGGTGGCTATCAAGGTGGCATGGGTGGTAGCTACGGTGGAGGTTATCAAGGTGGCAACATGGGAGGCGGCTATGGTGGCGGTTACCACGGTAGTGCTCCTTACTATGCTCCACATCATGGAGGCGGCATGGGTGGTGGATATGGCGGTAGCATGGGCGGTGGTGGCGGCCACGGTGGTGGTGGACACGGCCGTTAGTTTGCGACTCAGCAAAATATCCGCACAAAACATGCTCCCTTTGCGGGGAGCATGTTTTTTTTATACAGTTGTTACCTCGTTTAATACTGACTTTTGCTTTTCAATTATTTCAGAGATGCCTTTTTTGGCAAGCGTCAGTAAGGATTTTAATTCCTCTTCGGTAAATGTTTGTCCCTCGGCTGTGCCTTGTAACTCTACAAAGGCTCCATTTGAATTCATAACCACATTCATATCAGTGTGAGCGGTAGAATCTTCACTATAATCTAAATCTAAAATAGGTGTTTGCTGATATATTCCTACTGATACCGCGGCCACTAAATATTTCAAAGGGTTTACCAAGAGCTTGCCGGCTCTTTTTAAAGTGGATATAGCATCGGATAAGGCGATACAAGCTCCACTGATTGCCGCTGTACGTGTGCCGCCATCGGCTTGAATGACGTCACAATCTATGGTGATCGAGTAAGGCCCTAAAGCTTTGAGGTCTATAGCTGAACGTAAGGATCGGCCTATTAAACGCTGAATCTCCACGGAGCGGCCTTGTTGCTTGCCATGAATGGCTTCTCTATCGATTCGTTCATGGGTTGATCGAGGTAACATACCATATTCAGCGGTAACCCATCCTTGACCGGTATCTCGTAAAAATCGGGGTAAATTTTCAGAAATACTGGCGTTACACAGTACTTTGGTATGGCCATAACAAACCAAAACAGACCCTTCGGCATAGGCGGTAAAGTTTCGAATAAAGGATACCTGTCTTAATGCATCGGCTGGGCGTCCGCTTGCGCGAATAGTGTTAGAGCTCATAAAGATTCCTTTGTGATTAAATCGCCATTAAGTTTTATTATACTGTATGCTATGATCAAATTTCGATAATAACAAGCGGATACGATTATGATAGCCAGCATGACTGCTTTTGCGCGTCTGTCCGATCAGCAAAAATGGGGAATAATTACCTGGGAGCTACGCTCGGTTAATCATCGTTTTTTAGAAGTTACTTTTCGCTTACCGGATTTTATGCGTGAACTGGAGACGGCTGCCAGGTCCCAATTATCGAGTAAAATCAGCCGTGGTAAATGCGAAGCGTTTTTACGTTTCACCCCTCCAGTTAACTCCAATGAGGGCTTGGTCATCAACAAGCATTTGCTTGCTCAGTTATCTACAACCGGTAAGGAAGTTTTAAAATATTTTCCTGACGCAACTACTGATTTACTGGCGTTGTTGAATTGGCCGGGTGTCATTGAAAATCAGTGTACCGATAATGAGCAAATTCGGACGGCAGCTTTAGAGTTGCTTGGCAAGACTATCGATGATTTGATTGAGGTGCGTCAAAGAGAAGGCAAGCAAATTAAAGATTTTCTACTACAACGTTTGGCTGCAATTTCCCAACACGTTGAACAGATTGCCGGTGATTTGCCAAAACTGTTGGATTTAGAGCGCGAACGTATTAGTATGCGATTGCAGGAATGGCGTGAAGCATTTGATCAACAAAGACTTGAACAAGAAATGGCTTTGTTGATCCAAAAAACCGATATCGCTGAAGAAATTCAACGGTTGCATGGCCATTGCCAAGCCATGCGCGACACTTTAGATCATTCTGGGGCCATGGGGCGACGCTTGGATTTTCTGAGTCAAGAGCTGCATCGAGAAGCCAATACGCTAGGAAATAAAGCGCTGACTTTCAGTTTGGTACAAGCCAGTTTGGAAATGAAAGTTTTGATTGAGCAAATTCGAGAACAGGTGCAAAACATTGAGTGAAGGTCATTTTTTTGTAATTAGCGCTCCTTCCGGTACAGGAAAGACCAGTCTGGTCCAGGCATTAGTTAACAATATTAACGACCTGCAAATTTCAATTTCCTATACTACTCGTTCTCCTCGCCCAGGTGATGTTCATGGCAAGGACTATTATTTTGTGACCCCGCAACAATTTACCCAGATGTCAGAAAATAGTGAATTTTTGGAAGAGGCAACTATCTATCAACATCATTATGCCACATCCAGGGAATGGGTTATGTCTAAGTTGATAGCAGGAATCGATGTATTACTGGAGATTGATTGGCAAGGTGCGCAACAAATTCGTAGACTATTTCCCAGCGCTATTTTAATTTTTATTTTACCGCCTTCGCTAGAAACATTATGGCAACGTTTGCAAAATAGACGGCAGGATCATGAAGACGTCATTACAATGCGCATGTCTGGCGCCAAACAAGAAATTAGCCATTTTCCTGAATTCGATTATTTAGTAATTAATGATAAATTTGAACAGGCGCTGGCTGATTTACAGCATATTGTTATGGCAGAACGGTTGCGATGCAAACAGCAAACCTCTCGCCATGCGGAGTTGCTAGCAAAGTTATTAGAATAGTTATATAATATGCAACATTCAAATTTAAATTCGGAGGAATTATGGCTCGTGTAACAGTTGAAGATTGCTTGAAGCATGTTGAAAACCGTTTCGCCCTGGTGATAAAGGCAGCTAAACGAGCTCATTTGCTGGAAATGGGGGCTACGGACCCTTTAGTGCCGTCTGAAAACGATAAACCCACCGTGATTGCGCTTCGCGAGATCGCCGCTGGTTACGATATTGAGAACGCCCCTGTACGTAATGAACAAGCTGAAAGAGAAAAATTACTTGCCGCTCAAGTCACAAGCCATGTTCGAGTTGAAATTCAGCAAGATAAGGATATCGCTACTGAATAGCGCAATAGCATGCGGTTATTTAAAAGATTACGAACTAAATTAAATTACCTTGATAAAACCCAAATTGACCAAATTCATGAAGCATTTTTAATCGCTTTAGAGGCTCATCGGGAACAAAAACGTAATACGGGTGAACCATACATTACTCACCCCATTGCGGTTGCCTGTATCTTGGCTGATATGAAATTAGACGCCCACACGCTCATGGCGGCGTTGTTACATGATGTGATAGAAGATACGGCTATAACTAAGCAAGACCTGGCAACCAAATTTGGCGAAGTGGTGGCCGATTTAGTAGATGGCGTCAGTAAACTAACCCAAATCGAATTTTTTTCCAAAGCCGAAGCTCAAGCAGAAAATTTTCGCAAAATGGTATTAGCCATGGCCAAGGATATTCGGGTAATCATAATTAAATTGGCTGACCGGCTTCATAATATGCGCACCCTGTCTTCGCTCCCGCCTGAAAAACGCCGGCGTATTTCTCAAGAAACCATGGAAATATTTGCACCTATTGCCAGAAGATTAGGCATGTATGATTTTGCAATTGAATTAGAAGAATTGAGTTTTATGTCCCATAATCCCCGCCGCTACACTATATTGCGTAAAGTAGTGGAAGAATCCAGGGGAGAGCGTCAAAAAGTATTAAATTTGGTGAGTAAAACGCTGCAAGATGGTCTCGCTAAAGCCCGGTTACCATCGTGCACGATGGTTGGACGTGAGAAATCGCTATATAGTATCTAC
>JAFEDN010000119.1 GCA_018241585.1 Pseudomonadota bacterium
TTCCTGATGAGGGATCGCAAGGGAGAGGAGAGCGGAGCGACCTTTCCCTTCATTAACGAGTCCCAGCTTTGCTGGGATTCGGTATCGAAACCAGGGAAGCAATTTCCGCTTCAGCGGGAATTGCTTCAGAATGATCGTTTTGTGTTGTTACTGAATGGTTTCTCTGATAAGTTATCTCTTTTGTTAATGGTAATTTAATTAAAGGAGATAAGTTATGAGAAAAACAGGGAGAATGTCCTCTTTTATGCTTGGTTTGCTGAGTTCCGCCATGGCTTGCAACATCGCAATAGCAAGTAATACCCAGCAATCATCAGGTTATATTCAAGAAGCACCGAACGTTTTTAGTGCCTCAGGTGAATTTACTGGATATTTTTTTCAGGTCACTACCGATTCCAGCGGCAATGCTGTAGCTCCTAAGGTGCCAGTAGGTTCTAGCACCGGTGCTTGCGGTCATGCAGTGAGTAAGAGCGGCGCGTTAACCTGGACCAGCGGCATGAGTAACTCGGTAGATACCTGCACTTATAATGTTTATGCTGTGAATATTAAATTTCCAGACGGCACTTGGTGGACCATAGTCAATCCAAACGTAGTGGCTCCCAACACTAAACCTCAAGCTCTAGCGACCGGCTGCGCGGGTAACATTATTTATGCCAATGATGGTTTGTCACTAGTTTATAATGATCCAGCAACAAATACTGATCCATTAGGTTGTAAGAAACAAACTAGTTAATGATCCACTGTCATTGCGATCCCTCGCTCCGCTAGGGGTCGCAATGACGGTTAGTAGGTTAGCGTTCACCTTTGCCAGTAGGCTCGTGTAAAAAGAACCAGCAGCGTCAAAACTTCTAAACGCCCCGCCAGCATCGAGAGTATCAAGATCCATTTACAAGTATTATTAATGTTTTCAAAATTAATCAGTGTTTGACCAAAACCTAATCCGGTGTTGGTTAAACAACCTGCCGCCGACCCTATTGCGGACGCTATGTCCATACCTGCCGCCAGCAAGCCTAAGATTGCCAGCAATAAAAAAGTGATGTAAATGACTACAAAACCAAATATGCCCTCAATGACCTTTTCAGATAAAGGTTCATTGCCTAAAAGAAAAGGGAATACTCCATTAGGATGCACTAACTTTTTTAATTCACGTGCTCCTTGTCTTTTTAAAATAAGCAACCGAATGACTTTGATCCCACCACTAGTCGAGCCAGCGCATCCGCCAATGATGCAGGAGAGAAATAAGAGATAGGGTAAAAAAGTAGGTAAATGGTTAATGTCTATGGTCGAAAATCCGGTGGTGGTAATAAAAGTGGCAACCGTGAATGCGGCTGGAGCTATCGTCTCAGTCCAAAGGTGAAATTTTCTATCGATCAATAAAGCAAGCAAGGTTATCAAAAAAAGCACAACAATGATTTTTAAATAAGTCATCCACTCGGGGTCGCGCCAATAAACTGAAAATTTTTTTTGTTTAAAAAACTGATAATGCAAACCAAAATTGGTGCTGCCTAAGATCATAAAGACAATTGTAATCACTTCGATGGTATGGTTGTGATAGTAGGCAATATTGGCATCATGAACCGAAAATCCAGCCGTGGCCACAGCACTGAAACTTTGGCCGATAGCATCAAATAGAGGCATTCCGGCAAACCAATAGGCTAATGAGCAACAAACTACCAACCCGGAATAAATCAGCCATAATGATTTTGCTGTTTGTTTTAAACGCGGACGCAATCGGGTGGTTTTAATAGGGCCTGAAGTTTCGGCAATATAAAGTTGCATACCGCCTAATCCTAATACTGGTAAAATAGCCAGAGCGATTACTATCACTCCCACACCCCCCAACAATGTTAATTGCTGTCGATAGTATAAAATTGAGTGCGGCATTGAGTCCAAATGAGAAAACACCGTTGCCCCGGTAGTGGACAGACCGGAAACAGATTCAAACACAGCGTCAGTAAAACTTAATTTAGGATAGAAATAAAAATAAAATGGCATGGCTCCTAAAATACAGGCGATTACCCAAACTACAACCACCACTAGAAATCCATCGCGGCCTTTGAGCACGGCAGGAATTTTTTTTGTGGGCAACCATAAGCTGAAGCCAATGGTCAAAGTTAGAATAAAGCAAATCAAAAAAGGATAAAGAGAGCCTTGCCGGTACCATCCATAAACCGCCATAGGTGGTATTAAACTCAAACTAAAGATCAATAGTAATAAACCGATCATTCGGAAAATAGCGCCGACCTCTAATAAATTTTTTTTACGTAAATAATTTATTTTAATCATGTTTATTTTGTGAGCCGGTGGCTCTATTCTGCTGATTGGCTGTAAATAAACTTTCTACTAAATGAATATATTTTTTGTTACTGATAAAAACCAATACCCGGTCATGATATTGAATTACCGTATCGGGTTGCGGATATAGCAGCCGATCATTACGGATCAATCCTATAATCCGCACTGCTTCAGGTAAATTAAGTGCTTGGATAGTGCAACCCTCTACAGAAGCGGCCTGGTTAACCATAATTTCTAATGCTTCAGCAGCACCTTGCCGTAAGCTGTAGGCTTGAATAATTTGAGCATCTCGAAGGTGTTTGAGAATGGCGCTTACGGTGATTTGTTGAGGAGAAATAGCAATGTCGACGTGAATATAACCACTGAAGATTAAATTAAGATAAGCTTCACGATTAATCAGTGCAATCACTTGTTTGGCGTTAAGTTGCTTACTATATAGTGAACCGACAATATTGTCAGAATCACTGTTAGTTAAAGCGCAAAAACAATCAATATTTTCAACTTCTTCATTGCGCAGCAAGCCGGCATCACAACCATTGCCATGCAGGATCAAAGTGTTTTTTAATCTTCTACCCAATAGTTCACAACGTTCAACATTTTGTTCGATAATTTTAACTTGATGATCGTGTTCAAGCTTTTCCGCCAACAGTTCACCAATTAAACCCCCGCCAATGATCATGACACGTTTATGTTTTTGAGCATGAGTTTCAGTGGGGCAAATGACGTTTAAAATGGCTGCCACTTTGTGGCTTTCTGCTAAAAAAATAATATCGTCATTTATTTCGATTGTGGTTAGAGATACAGGCTGCTCTTGGTTGTGCCGGTAGATCGCTACTATCTCAGGTAGAACCGTGGCTTGTTTACCTAACAAAGGGCTGTTAATCGACGGTTTAGTTGCCACCAGCTTCACCGCCTCACCACCAAAATCAAAAATTCTAAGTGCCCCGGGATATTCAATTAAATGATGAATAGTATGAGTGATCAAATTGGCAGGATTAATGAAGTAATCCACAGGAGAGTACTCAGTAAAAAATTGATTATTACTGAGAAAATAATCTGCAGAACGAATTTGTGCTATTTTAATGGGTATTTTAAAAACAGTCTGAGCAACCCAGCAAGCTAATATGTTTGACTCATCATTATCTGCGGCTGCGATCAGCATGTCGGCCCGATCAGCTCCTGCTTCCTGCAAAACTTTGGGATAAGCGCCATAACCTTGAATCGTGCGTAAATCATATTGACTTTGTAATTGCTCTAAAACGGAGTCATTTTCATCTACCAGAGTGATACTGTGTTCATTGACTAAGCTGGCGGCTAATGAGCCTCCAGTTCGACCTGCACCCAAAATAATGATTTGCATACATTTAGCGGGGATGCTTGCTTAAGCGTTTACTAATTGTCTGTTGTGCAAGATCAGACAGTTGATCGTCTAGCGGCTGCAATGAAAAAGGTTTTTGATATTTTAATTCTAACGCTGCTTTTATCAAGTAGTCGGCAATCAGGGGATTTTTAGGCAATAAAGGCCCGTGCAGATAAGTCCCGATGGCCTTGTGATAAACTACTCCTTCTAAATTATCTTGCCCATTGTTACCATTTCCAGAAATAACTTGTGCAAATGGCAAACCACCATCCAGTAAATAGGTCCTGCCTCCATGATTTTCAAAACCCACCAGTTGTTTACCCTTTAATTCCTGTGGATATAAGACTTCTACTACGGTATTACCAATACAGCGTTTTTCATTAGCGGCGGCATGAACTGTCTTTATTTTAAATATGCCCAGACCTTCAATGCATTTTCCTTCTGTGGGCTGGTAATACATCCCTAAAAGTTGTGCTGATCCACAAACAAATAATGAGGGTACATCTTTTTCAATTAAAGCTCTAATTAGGTTGCCCTTTTGTTTTCGTAAGTTTTTTTCTACCAGTTTTTGCTCCCGGTCCTGTGCGCCGCCACCAAATAAAAGGTCTACCGATTCTAGTTTTAGTGAATTGGTCGCTTTAGTAATCGGTAAAATAATGGGATTGATATTTCTCCACAGACATCTTTTCTGCAATACCGAAATATTGCCTCGGTCTCCGTAGGTTCCCATTAGATCGGGGTATAGCCAACCAATAGTGAGAGAATATTTTGGGATAGGTTTTTTCATTATTGGATTCGCTTCCCTATGATAATCTCTCGTATATCAAGCATAGCCGAATAGGTGGGCAGGACGAATAAAGTTTCATTGTTGGGCAGCATGGATAAGGCTTCATGGATTGCCTCCTTAGGATTTGTATAGAGTGTAAAATGCTGAGAGTCTTCGTACTTTAATCGCAGTCCTAGATCATATACCCGATCACCTGTGAGAAAAATATGGCTAAAATTACCAAGATTTGGTAAATCGAAATCCCAAATCCATGAAACATCGGTTCCATCAGGAGTCCGGTCATTTAGACTGATACAAAGAAATTTTGCACCCAGCGTTACGATGGTTTGGTAAGCTTCATTAAAGCTGGTAGGGTTTTTTGCCAGAAATAGCTGGACATGTTTCCCAGAAACTTCCAAAATTTCTTGTCTGCCAAATACCGGAGTAAAGCTTTGATTGGCTTTGTGAATCATCGGTTCATTTAAGCCAATTTCCAAAGCAGTCAGCGTTGCGGCTAAGGCATTGTATTTATTATACATGCCGACTAAAGGGTATTCAGTGTGATGAACATTCAAACTGGGCCTTTTAAATTCGCACGAGCCACAATAGTAATCTCCAAGGTGAGAGTAATAATGAATATGGTAGTTAAGCTTTTTGCCACACTGAGGGCAATATAATGAATCTGATGCATATTGTGGGCATTTGGAGTGGTGTTCTTGGTCTTGTTCTTGTTCTAAAAGACCATAATATCGAGTTTTTTTATTACTGTTTACCCCGATAAAAGCAATTTTCGGATCATCAGCATTGGAAATAATACAGGTTTGTGGCGGCAGTTTTTTTATGGCGTTTTCCCATCGATTAGCAATAGTCCAGATTTCTCCATATCGATCTAACTGGTCACGAAACAAATCAAGCAGTACTAAAAAATCAGGGGTCATTTGCAAAAGTGCCGCGGAGAGCGCATTTTCATCGATCTCAAAAATGGCATAATCGCTTTTCAATTTACCTTGGAGGTTGGCTGTGATAATGATTGATGAAGCGATCCCATTTAATAAATTGGCTCCAGAATTATTAAGAAAAACTTTATAGCCATTCTCAGTAAGAATATGGGTGAGCATGCTCGCCGTCGTGGTTTTCCCATTAGTGCCAGTAATAATGATAATTTTTAATTTATTTTTAGTGATCAGATTTTTAATAAAAAACGGATTGATGCGTAGTGCAATATGTCCCGGCCAAGTGGACCCATTACCTAGGTGAAAAAGAGCGCTCGCATATGATATGCATTTTCCAATAAAAATGAGAATACAGTCCAACATAATTTTAGTATGGGAGAGTAATTATCAGTTTGCAAATTTTTTGGACAGCAATTCTCGCTTTGCGAGAATTGCTTCCTGGTTCCGATACAGAATCCCAGCAAAGCTGTGATTCGGTAATCAAGGGAAAGGGCGCTCCGCCGCCGCTCTTAAGAAGCGGCGTTGCTATTCCGATACAGAATCCCAGCAAAGCTGTGATTCTATAATGAAGGGAAAGGTCG
>JAFEDN010000011.1 GCA_018241585.1 Pseudomonadota bacterium
AATTCCGGGCGATTGTCCGCCGGCGTTAAAAGCGATCATTGAATCGTGCTGGGACTTGACGCCAGCAAAACGCCCGACGGCCATACAGGTGGCGGAACGATTAAAGCCGCTAGTTACCACACCAGAGCAAAAACAGCCATCAACCCAGTTGACTTTCAGCTGATGTGGTGTAATTGGAGGAGGCATGTGCCGTATAAGTCGATTTGCAGAGATGCCATAGAGGACGGTTATGCGAGGTGCGCGTTAAGTACAGAGCACAGATTAAACAAGGTATAGAGTCTGCAAAACAACCAACGGTAGGGATAACTTTTTAGCACAGAACTGAAGTAATGTTAGCAGCCGCGATTGACTAAAATATTCCAGTGCTGCTGTTAACCAAGATTCCCATGTGCGATGTGAGGTTGCTTAAAGTAATTGTTTTACTGCCCAAGCATGATAAGACCTATTGTTCTGTCAACAATAACCTACCGGCACATGCGAAATGAGTAATCATTTGATATGAGGTGTCGGGATAATGTGATCCTGCCGCAAGCCAACCTAAATGTTGTAAAACAGGAAGGTGATCAGCAAGCATCAATGCGGATAGGATGCTAGGTTTGGTGGTATGGCTAATGTAGGTGAACTGCTAATAAATATCGTCATCAGCTATAAGCCAAAGATGCTGTCAGGCTTAGACCAAAATGGTATGTAGTTAAGTTATCTCCTTCGTACCCGGAGATACACAGATAATAAAACTACCGGTAAACAGGCGGAGCCTAACCCACTGGGTTACTTAAGAGGAACACAGTAACCCCGTATTTCTCCCCCTAAAGTATATGGACTCACCCTGTTTTGCACAGCACTGGCTGATTCTTCGCTAGTGCCCTGATGCAATCCGCGCACTTTGCTTCCTCATTGGGAAAACGGCTTTTGGATTTCTGCTATTCATTTTTCTATTCGCCTGTTGAAGGGCTGACTTAGCTCCTTGTATCAGCAGCATTCTCAAATGTTTAATCGGAACAAAGCGCATATTAGGCCGACTGGCGATCGGTCACTTCCACACAGTTGAAAAACACTTTTGCAATATCAATACCTAATAGGGTAATCTTCATTGGGGCTCTCCCAGAAAAATTTTGGCACCCACGACTTGAATTGCTGTTAAAGCCCCTGAAAAATTGAGCATCAGGTATAATTATGAATTATCGCCATCTTTTTCATGCAGGAAATTTTACCGAGGTTATTAAGCATAGCCTTTTGGCTGTAATCATGGAGTATTTGAAAAAAAAGCCAAATCCCTTTTGTTATATAGACACTCATGCTGGGGAAGGGTTGTATGATCTTAAATCGGAAGCAGCAGTAACAACAGGAGAATATCTAACCGGAGTGCAACATTTTATTTCATCCGATATGGTTTTCCCTGAATATTTACAAAGTTATTTGCAGGTGCTTCAGTATTATCAAGTTGATGGCAAACAGCGATTTTATCCTGGTTCACCTTTCCTGGCCTCTCATTTATTGAGACTGCAAGATAAAATGATTATTAATGAATTTCATCCCAGTGTGTATACAAAATTGAAAGAAAATTTTCGTCGATTACCGGCTGGCAATATTATTCCTGCGATTCACAATCGAGACGCTTATGAATTTTTACCCGCTATTTTACCCGATCCAATAAAAAGAGGATTGGTTTTAATAGACCCGCCTTTTGAGCAAAAAGATGAGGGGATAAGAATTAAATTAGTTTTAGAAAAAGCCTTAAAACGCTGGCCGCAAGGTATTTATTTGGTGTGGTATCCCATTACTGCTTTACGAAAATGGGATCTCAAAGAGGTCATCACTTATAATCAAATAAGCGATTATTTAATAGTACAAATGACCATTGCTAAACCCCAAGTTAATGTTGCCGGGCTGATCGGATGTCAAATGTTGTTAGTTAATCCGCCCTGGAAAATAGCAGAAATACTTAACCCTTTGATGGAACTTCTTTGGAAAACTTTTTCCACTAACCAAGAAGGCGGCTGGGAAATTTATGAAGGCTGAAGGTTATTACAATTTTAAAAAAGTAATTGAGTTTGAGCTTGTTGGTTGAATAGAATCACTTCTTTAATAGAGAAATAACTTCAGCATCAGTTGTTTGCGAAAAATCTTGATACCAACCGCCAATGGCATAGAAAGGTGCAGGGGTTTCTAAGCAGATGATTTGATCCACTAAAGGTTTAAATTGCTGGAAGATTTCGGGAGGGGCAACCGGAACAGCCAAAATAATCCGGCCACATCCTAGTGTTTGGATAGCCAAAACTGCTGCTCGCATAGTTGCGCCGGTAGCAATACCGTCATCCACTAAAATAACGGTTTTATTTTTAAAATCCGGAAGAGGTTTTTGACCACGGTATCGATTATTTCGATCATCCAAAATAGTTTGTTGCTCGGCGATGACTTTATCTATGCTAGCTTGATCCAGACTCATCAAACCAAGCACCTCTTCATTAAAAACTTTTATACCACCTAAGGCAATTGCCCCCAATGCTAATTCTTCCTGGCCAGGTACGCCTAATTTACGGACTAAAAAAACATCTAATGGTAAATTTAAATCATGAGCAATTTGATACCCTACGGGCACGCCGCCTCTTGGTAAAGCCAAAACGATGGTATTAGCCTTGTCAAGAAACTGTTGTTCTAGCTGTTTAGCCAGTAACTGACCCGCTTCCACTCGGTCACGAAATATTTTATCCAAGCTTTCCTCCTGGAACCGTAGTACCATCATAAGGATATGATTCGTTATCAGAAGTGTCAAACCAAGTCTAAACTTTTGGCCAACTAGACCATTTACAGAGCTGATATTTTCAAAAGCTGCCGAGACGGATTACCCGCGAAGCTCGGTGGTTTTTGAAAATATCGACGGGATAGGACCAGAATAGCTTAAATTGAAAATTACTGTATAGACAATTTTTTCCAGCTACTGAATAATAGGAAAAAAATCATATTGGAGAAAAAATGAATTCCCAATTAAATTGTTTTATTACTAGCCAAAATGAATCATTCATACCCATTCAACCTATAGTTAAAGCCAATTTCGAAAATTGGTTGCAACAACAAACTCCATTTCTGCAGCAATGGGTTAAAAGCAGCCGCTTTGCTGCTGAATCAGGTGAAATCTGCCTGGTTCCGAATGCGCAAGGATTACTGGCTACAGTTTTAGTTGCACAAACGGCTTTGGAAGATTTTTGGGCATTTGGCGATCTGCCTAACCGCTTGCCACCGGGAAAATATACTTGCAGTCTTCTGGATAAAAAGGCAGCCATTGCTTGGGGATTAGGCAGTTACTGTTTTACCCGTTATCAAACAAAAAGGAACAGACCTGCTGCCGGTCCTCAATTGTTTATTCCAGAACAGACCAACCCGATTTTAATTCAAGAAATAGTGGGTAGCATTTATTTGACTCGAGATTTAATTAATACTCCCACTGAGGACTTGACTACCACCGCATTGGCCGACGCCGCCCTTGCAGTTGCCAAAGAATATAATTGCCGCACTGAAATTATTACCGGAGCTGAATTATTAAAAAAAGGATTCCCAGCGATTCATGCAGTGGGTAGAGGTAGTATCCATCCTCCTTGTTTAGTCGATTTCCGTTGGGGTAAATCTACGGACCCTTTAGTCTGTATAGTAGGCAAGGGGATTTGTTTTGATAGCGGTGGATTAAACATTAAATCTCCTGAAGGCATGAGATTAATGAAAAAAGACATGGCCGGAGCTGCCCATGCATTAGGGTTAGCTCGGTTAATCTTCTCTATGAAACTACCGTTACAACTTAGAGTATTATTGCCAATAGCTGAAAATATGATTTCAGGAGATAGTTACAAACCAGGTGACATCATTAAAACACGTTCCGGTTTAACCGTTGAAATTACCAACACCGATGCAGAGGGCCGAGTGGTTATGAGCGACGCTTTAACCGCAGCAGTAGAGGATAACCCTAAATTATTACTAGACTTTGCCTCACTTACGGGAGCGGCCCGCATAGCTGTAGGCCCAGATATTGCTGCTTTTTTTACCAGTCATGAACCGCTCGCTGAAGGAATGAGAGCCGCGGCAGAACAAACCGGGGATGCAGTCTGGCGTTTACCGTTACATCAATCTTATGAACGTTATCTCAAAAGTGAAATAGCAGATATTTGCAACGCCAGCTCCGGCCCTTACGCCGGAGCTATTACTGCGGCTTTATTTTTGAAACAGTTTGTACCGTCAAAAATTCCTTGGGGACATTTTGATGTCAGTGCTTGGAATTTTGATAGGCTGCCTGGCAGACCGGTAGGGGCGGAGGCAAATGGGTTGAGAACCGTATATAGTTACCTAGAGAATTTCTTTATGTGATAGGAGCGCATGTGGTAGGTGTTATTACCGGGATCGTTCTAATTGCAGTAATTTGGATTTCATTTTTTTACCGGTGTAAACCGGTGATAGGATTTTCGATTTGGGCTTTATTGCTACTAATTATTTGCTTTTTTCAATTATTTCCTTTATGGCTTACCGTATTCTTGAGTATCCTTTGGTTTGCTGCAATAGGCTTAATTTTGATTAAGCCTATTAGAATGCAATTATTAACCAAACCTTTTTTTGTTTGGTTTCAAAGGGAAAATCCTCAATTATCGTTGGCAGAACAGCAAGTCATTGAAGCAGGCGGTGTTTGGTGGGGTAATGAGCTGTTTACCGGTGCTCCAGATTGGCAGGCCTTATCAAAAAGCAACCCATACCAACTTACCGGACTTGAAAAAAAATTCTTAGAAAATGAGGTAAATCAATTATGTGATCTTTTGGATGAATGGGAAATTTGCCATGAACAACAAGATTTACCTGCGGCTGCTTGGCAGTTAATAAAAGACCGAGGTTTTTGGGGATTAGAACTCGAAACTGAATATGGCGGCCACGGTTTCTCGCCGGTAGCGCATTCTGTAATTATCAGTAAAATTGCAACTAAAAGCGTTAGCGCCGCAATCACCGTGATGGTGCCTAACTCCCTAGGGCCGGGTATTTTCTTGCAGCACTATGGTACTCCTGAACAGAAACAAAAATATTTACCTCGCTTGGCTCGAGGTGAAGAAGTAACTTGTTTCGCTTTAACCGGTATTGAAGCCGGCAGCGACGCTGCTAGTATTACCGACACGGGTGAAGTCTGTTATGGAGAATACCGAGGGAAGCGAATGCTGGGTGTGCGCTTAAATTGGCAAAAACGATACATCACCCTTGCCCCGGTCACCACCCTGATCGGCTTGGCTTTTCATATGCTGGACCCCGATCACCTCCTGAGTGAAGTGGAAGACATCGGCATCACTTTAGCTTTAGTTCCCGCGGATTTGCCGGGAGTAAAAAAAGGCTCGCGCCATCTCCCATTAAATTTGGGATTTATGAATGGGCCTTTAAGAGGTAAGGATGTATTTATCCCTTTCGATTTAATTATTGGCGGGATTGAACGCAGAGGGCAGGGGTGGCAAATGATGATGGAATGTTTGGTTGTGGGCCGAGGTATTTCGCTTCCCAGTCTAGCCACCGCAATATCTCAATTTTGTACCCGGATGACCAGTGCCTATAGTTTAGTGCGTTGGCAATTTCATCGTCCCATCCTTCATTTTGAAGGAGTGCAGCAAGCTATTGGCAGAATGTGTGGTTTAACGTTTTTGAGTGAAGCTTTACGTTCAGGAACTATCGAAGCAATTCAAAGCGGATTTAAGCCGGCAGTCGCTTCGGCGATTACCAAATATCATCTAACCGAATTTGCCCGGCAGATTGTCGCCGACGCCATGGATGTTCATGGGGGACGTGGTATTCAAATGGGTCCCAATAATTATTTAAGCTTTCTGCATGATGCAGTTCCTATTAGTATTACAGTAGAAGGGGCTAATATTTTAACGAGAAGCTTAATCATTTTTGGCCAAGGCGTATTACGATGCCACCCTTATCTGAAACAAGAATTACAAGTAGCCGCCAATCAGGATGCCAACCGTTTCGACACTTTATTTTTTCAGCACATGGGATTTACCTTCAGCCAAATTGCTCGATTATTAGTTTATGGACTCACCGGCGGACGATTTATACGGGTAAAAAGTCAATTTAATGCTGTTTTTAACCCTTATCTACGCCAGTTGACTCGAATGAGCAATGCGTTTGCCGTGTTAACTGATATCACTTTATTAGTATTAGGCAAGCGATTAAAAATTAAAGAAGCTTTATCTGCCCGGTTGGGAGATGTACTAAGCTATATGTGTATGATTGTTTCCGTACTAAAATATTATCATGAGCAAGCGCAGGATTCTGATTTAAAAATATTTGTCGACTGGGCTATTAGTTTTTGCTTTGGTCAGGTACAAGAGGCGATGATGGGTTTTCTAGCTAATTTTCCTTCAAGATGGATCGCTATTTTGATGCGGCGTATTATTTTTCCTTGGGGAAATGCCTACTCGGGGCCGCAGGATCAGGCGGCGACCCAAATGGCGAACGCTTGTTGTGACAATTTATCTTTACGGGAGCGATTAACTCAGCATTGTTATTTAACACCGGAAAGTCCTGCTTGGAAGATGGAACATGCTTTTCGATCCCTGCTGGAATGTAAAACTCTTTTACAGAAAATAAATATCAACAAGAAACAGCAAACTTTTAAAAAAATAGCTACCAGTTACTTATCCGCCCAAATCGAAGACGCTTACCACCAGCAGAAAATCACTCTACCGGAACGTGATCAACTGCAGCGGGCGGCTGATTTATGTTGGCAGGCAATTCAAGTCAATGAATTCGCAGCAGTTTCTGCTGAAGATAACACCCAGAGGGTCCAGTAAGTGGTTTACATTGTTGACGGATGCCGCACTCCTTACTTGAAAGCCAAAGCACAGCCGGGCCCTTTTAGCGCTGCCGATTTAGCGGTTGCTGCGGGGCGAGAATTGTTATTGCGTCAACCATTCGCTGCTAACCAAATAGACGAAACCATTTTGGGTTGCGTTATGCCTCGAGAAAGTGAGGCCAATATTGCTCGCATCGTCAGTCTCAGACTGGGTTGCGGCGACCAAACGCCGGCTTGGACTGTGCAACGCAATTGCGCTTCCGGCATGCAGGCTTTAGATTGTGCAATGAAAGATATTCAGTTAGGGCGCTCGGACCTGGTATTAGCGGGCGGAACTGAAGCGATGAGCCGTGCCCCGATTATCCTGCGAACTGAAATGGCAAGTTGGCTAGGAGCCATACGATCAGGCGATTTTAAAAAGAAATGGTCTGAGTTAAACCGCTTCCATCCTTATTTTCTTAAACCAGTTTCTGGATTGGTCCAAGGTTTAACAGACCCGCTAACAGATTTAACTATGGGACAAACCGCTGAAATATTAGCACATCGTTTCCATATCTCTCGGCAAGAGCTGGATCAGTTTGCACTATGCAGCCATCAAAGGCTGGCTCGAGCGTATGATAATAATTACCTTTCAGAACTCACTGCGCTCTACGATTATGCAGGTAATTACTATGTAGAAGATTCAGGATTAAGAAGAGACACGAGTTTAGACCAACTGAATCGGCTCCCAGCTTATTTTGATAAGCCATTTGGTTCTATAACCGCGGGTAATAGCTCCCAGGTGACTGATGGGGCAGCTTTATTGATTTTAGCAAGCGAACAAGCTGTGCAAAAATATCATCTTCCTATTTTGGGCCGCATTATCGATGTTCAATGGGCGGCTATTGCGCCGCAGTGGATGGGGTTAGGCCCGGTAATGGCGGCTACTCCGCTGTTATTGAGAAATCAGTTAACCTTAAAAGACATCGATTACTGGGAAATTAATGAAGCTTTTGCCGCACAGGTGTTGGCTTGTTTGGCCGCTTGGCAAGACGATCAATATTGTCAGCGGTACTTAGGGTTACCTCAGGCTTTTGGAACTATTGACTTAGAGCGCTTAAACGTTGATGGGGGGGCTATTGCCTTAGGGCATCCGGTTGGCGCAAGCGGCGCCCGGATTGTGTTGCATCTGTTACAAGTCTTAAAACGGCTCAATGGGCGGCTAGGTGTTGCGGCTATTTGTATTGGTGGAGGACAGGGCGGAGCAATGTTATTGGAAAGCAATATTTGAGGATTTATGGAACCGACTTATCAACACTGGCGATTGGATTTGGATCACGATCACATCATGTGGTTGACTTTGGATCGGCAGGGTGCATCTGTTAATTCATTAAACGCTGAGGTATTTGCAGAACTCGATTCAGTGTTATCGTTTTTAGAAACTAACTTACCCATTGGTTTAATCATCCAGTCTGGAAAAACCAAAGGATTTATTGCTGGGGCTGATATCAAACAATTTGTCTCAATTCCAAACGTGGATGAAGCATTTGATTTAATTCGGCAAGCACAAACTATTTTAGACAGGTTAAGCCGATTACCTATCCCTACTTTAGCCTTGATTCGTGGATTCTGTTTAGGTGGAGGATTAGAGTTAGCGTTAGCTTGCCGGTATCGTTTAGCGGAAGAAAATGGCGCAACCTTACTCGGATTACCTGAAGTAAAATTGGGATTACATCCGGGCTGGGGAGGGACCGTCCGTTTGCCGCGGTTGATAGGGCCTTATAGAGCTTTACCCTTTACATTAAAAGGTCAGCCGGTATCCGCTGCTAAAGCCGCCCGCATGGGAATAGTCGATGCCGCCTTGCCGGAACGAATCCTAGAGACTGCAGCACGGCATTACATTCTAAAAAACCCGCCTCAGCATAAACCGTCTTTGCTTTCAGAATTAGTCCGGTTTAATTGGGTCAGAGTTTGGATTGGTAAATGGATCGAAAAAAACGCCGCCAAAAAAATCAACCCGCAACATTACCCAGCTCCCTTTGCGATTATTAACAATTGGGTACATTATAGTGTCTATGCTCAAGAAGCCATGGTCAATGAAGCACGCTCAATCGCTCAATTAATGGTTGGACCCACCAGCCGTGAATTGGTCCGCGCTTTTTTCCTGCAAGAACAACTCAAAGCTTTTGCCAAAAATGCTCGCTGCAAACCCAATCATGTTCATGTCGTGGGATCAGGCGCTATGGGGGGTGACATCGCTGCTTGGTGTGTTTACAAGGGGTTTACTGTCACTTTGCAAGACCAATCACCCGATAAGATCGCACCTGCTATCGCCAGAGCGCACAAATTACTAGCTAAAAAACTAGCAAAACCCCAGTTGATTCAAGCTGCTATGGATAAGCTGCAACCTGATTTGCAAGGACGAGGTGTTTGCCGTGCGGATGTGGTTATTGAAGCTATTTTTGAGGATTTGAACGCTAAGCGGCAATTGTTTGCGGCTATTGAACCGCATCTCAAGCCTGAAGCCATACTGGCAACTAATACCTCCAGTATACGATTAGAAGAAATAGCTAGCATCCTCAAAGACCCCACTAGATTAATCGGCCTGCATTTCTTTAATCCGGTAGCAAAAATGATGTTGGTTGAAATTATTCGCAGTGATGCCAATGACCAGCTACTTTTAGGGAAAGCAGCTAGTTTTGTCAATGCTTTAGCACATTATCCTTTACCTGTAGCCAGTCGGCCCGGTTTTTTAATTAATCGTATGTTGATGCCGTATTTAATAGAAGCCTTAATAATTCATCAAGAAGGGGTTCCAATCGAAGCCATAGACCGTGCGGCTAAAGAATTTGGCATGCCGATGGGGCCAATGGAATTGTCTGATCACGTCGGGCTTGATATAGTGCTTTCAGTAGCAGAGCATTTGTCTCCATATTATGGTTTTACCATTCCGGAAAAAATAGCAACCATGGTTAAAGAAGGGCACTTAGGATTAAAATCAAGAAGAGGTTTTTATAGATATGATCGTGATGGTCAAATCATACTCCCAAAGCCAATTTCCTTTCCTATTCCCGATATCACTGACCGGCTGATTCTTCGTTTATGCAATGAAGCGGTAGCTTGCTTGGACGAGCAGGTGGTTTCAAGCCCAGATTTATTAGATGCTGGAATGATTTATGGGGTGGGTTTTGCCCCTTTTCGAGGCGGTCCAATAGAATATGTGCGCAATTCAGGACCGAATATGATTAAAGAAAGGTTGGCTTACTTAAGCCGGCAATATGGTGAGCGCTTTAATCCCCACCCTCAATGGGAAAAATGGTTCAATCAATGAAATATCCTGTTACTAGCCATGATTCCGATAAGCTTTTTAGTTATTCTCTGCTATCCTGGTGGCAGACCTTGCGTAGAATATTTTGGTGGATTATCATTTTTGTAGTTATTAGATCTATCTATAGCTATGTTCCAATCCATTCTTACGTTTTTTCTTTCGTAATAGATTGGATAATCTTTTTAATCGCTGTTTATCTTTTAACAGCCAGTTTTATCATTGCCGATGCAGCATTTAGAAGTTCCGATTTATCGTTATATCACGCTTTAGGTAAAGCTTTTAAGGTTTTGGGGTGGGTGTATGCCGCTTGCGGGATTATAATTGCTCTGATAATTGCTATTTTATTTATTGCGCATGTGATTGTTTATTCCTGGTTACATCTCTCATACTCTTATGCTGCCATGGCTATGATTTTATTAGCTGGAATTCCGATCATATTGGTAGTTATGTTTTTTTATTTGACCATTCCTTTAATTGCTGTTTATCAACAACCGCTGGCTCAAGTTTTTTCTCAAAGTCTTATTTATGCGCGTAGCAATATTTTTTTCTTGGTAATGATATATATCGGTTTTCTGATTATATTTTTTGCCTCTTTTACCCATACCCTCCATGGGCAATGGCTATTAGGTCACCATTTGATGGAATTAACGGAGTTTATAATAATAGCGGCTTTTATGCCGGTGATGATAAATATGACGTTGCTATTATTGAATAATGAGCGCGTTATAAATCCATAATGGCTTGACAGAATTCTGTCAAGCCTGTGAATCCTGAGTTATAACTAGACTTTGTCTGAACCGTTTTTCTCGCCTTCAGGGCCATCTTCCAAAATCCTTAGGTCTTTTAAAGAAACTAAGGCTGCAACCGGTTTGCCACGACGGGTCAGAATTACTCGCCGTCCGCCATAAGAAGCTTGATTAATTAATTCAGCAAAATTTTCTCTTGCCGCTACCGTAGTAATGGTTTTCATAGTGTCTCCAGGTTTAGTACTTCAATTCAGGAATGCACAGGCCGATCAATATCGACGAAATGCACGTTGAGTTTTGCGTGAATTATACAAGATTAATGCAAGTCAGTCAAGCATTTTTTATCTGTTATAGACTTGTTCCTACAAAATTTAGTGATAAAAATTTAATAAAATGAATAAAAAAATATAAAAATCAGTTAACATTGCTTTAATAATAATCAATTATAGTTAGCTCCATATTAAGAGAAATATCCATAAAAAACACCTAAGAGACAAAAATGCGCACTCCTGACTTAACACATATTAATTCATTCATTAGCAATTTACATGAACGTGAGCAAGGTTCACTCAAAAAAACCCGGCATTTTACTACAAATGGGCCGGTAGTTACTGGTAGTGATCAGTTGAGTAAAAAACCTCGAACTCTTTTGAGGGTTATGGTAGATTTTATTCAAAAACTTTCAGCAGCGCAAAAACAAAAATATGTTTCTATTATCGAATTTTTACTCCAAAAATTGGAAGTTAAAGGGTTTGAGACCTCAGACCGAGAGGTAGAGGCTGATCTATTTAAAGATTTTCAAATAATTTTTAATCACTATTTAATTTTAGCTCAGAAATTATATAAGCCTAAAATTACAGATGTCTATTTTTTTCTAAATGATGACAGCGAAATCATTAAATTATCGGCTGTTGCTCGAGAAATACATCGAGAAAGCTTGAAATCTTTTGCTGAAATGAGAGAGGTAGCTTTAGATGACCGGGAAATAAAATACCATCCTGATGGATTTCATAAGTTATTACAACAACGAATTATGGGAGATTTTGCAAAAAAAGATATTGAAAATATCCTTCGTACATTTAGTAAATGGCTTAAAATTGCTAATGAGTTATTGATTATCAAAGATTTTAATAGCGCCTATATTATAAGTGATACGCTTAGAAGAATTCCGTTTATTCGAAGAAATTCTCAAATAGATACATTAACAGCTCATGCTGAGCGAATTTATATGAGTACAATTTGGGGACAGGAAAAAATAATTTTTGAGAAAAATAGCAATGTGGGGCAGAAAAAAGAAATACCTGCTAGTCTAAATTTTAGTTATTTTGGTGAATTAGTACAAAAAGAAAGAATAGAACAAGAGCCAAGACCGGTTCAAAAAGCTAAAATCAGCGCTAAAAAAGATTTCAGTCGTCGATATCTCGAGTCCAGCACAATAAAATCTCCAGCGTTACCTATGCTACGTTTTGATATTTTAATTTTTTTCTATGGCTCTAACTCTGGTAGTGCTACATCTTATCTTCATAAGTTAGAAGAATTTGTCCGTTCAAAAATCTCTTATTCTAAAAAAGAGGATTTATATAATTATCATGTATTATTATATAGCATCCAATGGATTAGAAACCTTGATTCGGCTAGTAGAGAAAGGCATCTTACTTCGTTACCTATATTATTAAACCAATTAATTCCTACGTTTAATTTGGGAAGTTCTTTATATAAATTTTTTTCCTATGAAAGCGCGGAGCTGAAAAAATTAGTTAATCAATCTAAATCTCAGAAATCAGAAATTGATTCGTACAAAAATTTGGTAACTGAGTTCAGTAAGCATTTAGTTAAATTTAGTGTAAATGCGATTCATTCATTAAAATTAACCGCAGATATAGAAACGCCTGTCCTACCGGAATTGAAAACGGATTTTTTTCAAAATGAAGAGATAAAGGAGCGTAAAAGGATAAATGTAGACTCTAATAGTACTCAATCTGATGTACAATTACTTCCTCCAACTTTAAGCGAGGTTCAACCAACTGAGGAAGTACCATCAAGTGATCAAAAACTAGTTGAACCAAAATTACAGGTTGATGATCTTTATACAAAATTAGTAGATTATTTATTAATAGTAGACATAGATATTTCTGTATTGAAAAAAGCTGAAATTAAAGAGTTAAAGGTTAATGAAAAGACGGGTCGTTTTATTAATGGGTTAGTTGTCAGTTATGGTAAAGGTGAAATTTCTTTATATCAGTTAAGAAAATCTCTAGAAGCAGATAGATCAATTCCGGATATTACAGTCGAAATGATAATTCTTAGTACCCTTCATGATAATATAGTTTCAAAGAATAATTCATTCCAAAAAAATATTAAACAAGCTGCCAAAAAATATGCGGACAAGCAGATATCTTTAAAAGAACTACACTCTATTGTTAAAACTCAAAGCGCTTTTTTAAGATCTGAATTAGAGCTCATAGCATTGGAAGATGATACAAACGAATCATTTTTTAAAAAACAAGCTGAGAGTATTGAAAAGAAAACAAATGAAATATTGAAGTCGTTCGAATCTTCTCGACAACCTGATTTTCTTGAACAGAAGAATTTATTTCGAGTTTTTTGGGTAAGGGTTCTGCAAGAAAAATTGGAAGCTATGAGCCCTAAAATTCCAAATCTTAGTTTTTTCTTTTCAACCAGGTTGGTTGAATTTTATTTGGAACAGCGTGTTAAAATAGGAAGAAGCTTAAAATTAGAAGATCTTATGCTCGATTTTTTTGATTTTGAGATTACAAACGGTAATAAGGTTGTCACATTGCGCCGAGCTTTAATAGCCCATTGTGAAAAATCTCAAATAGACAAATTATATTATGATTTACGTAATGGATTAGCTATAGCATTAAATATTCCTGATCTATGTGATAACACTGCTGCGATTGATAATTGTATAGATATAATTGAGATTTCTAACAAAAATCTTGATGAAAAATATGAACAAAAGGAAGCAGTAGTGGCCTCTGATGATAAAGCATTAGGTCCATCTAGGAAATTTAGAATATATAAAGCAAGCCGGATGGCAGAATTAGGTGAAAATTGGTTTGAAGAAGGTTATCAAACTTTTAGTTTATTTGATAAATTTGTTGCCGATTTAAATAGTATTTTATCAGAAATGAAAGGAATTGACGGACCTAAAAATTTAACTGCTTCGTTTTTACAACAATTTCCTGATGTCTTTGATTCTAAATCAGAAAAAGAATTAGTTATTAATAATAGAAAACAGCTTCACAAGTTTACCACGGTGGAGATAATAAAGAAAATTAATACTGTTAAATCTTTATTAAAAGAAGAACCTAGAGATTCATGGAAAAATTCTCATCCTTTGAAAACTAACTTTAAAGACCAAATATTGCAAACTTTAGAAAAATATCATGATGAATTTCTCGAAAAATTTAATTATCAAAATTTGATATATCATAAGAGTGAAGTAAAACCTAAAAACCAGGTTTTAGAAATAAGACTTTCAGAAGACTTTTTTCAACCGACTCACGACATCTTTAAAGTTTTAACTGAAAGAAAAAAGTTTGACTATCACGATCAGCGCGACACTATAATAGAAATAGCGATGTCAGGTGATCGTGACTGGAATCCATCTGCTAAAAATCGCATGGAAATATTGCTTAGTCTTCATTGTTTAGGAAATATTTTAAAAAATTCTGAAAGCGTTGAGAACATTAAAGCCGCGGATGAAAAACCAGGCCGACTGGGAGCGTATTTTTTGTCTAGGTACGGATATGCTGAATTTTTACAGCTAGATGAAAAAGCTATTTCAAATTTATATGTTCAATACGCGAGAGAATTTGGCGCGGTAGAAACTGCTCAACAAGAATATATATTTCATTTGCTATACCAAGAATCAGGACAATTATTCTTTAATATAGTGGCTACTGCCAATCTTTTTTCTTACTGTTTGTCCGATCCGGATAAAACTTTTCTAACGAGAAGTTTGGGAGATAGTTTAGTACCACCTATATGTGCCCGTAAAGGAGAGAAATTTGGCGAAATTATCGTTAGTTATGCTCGTCCCTATGGTATTTATCACGAAACTACGCTCATTGGAGAAATACAAGCCGAGGTAATTATTGATATAAGTGATAAAGAAAAGCCTGCTTTTAGAATTAATTATGTTAGCATGACAATCAGTGATTCTAAATATATAAAAGAGATTGAAGATGGTCTTAAAGACCATAAAAGTGAAATAAGTACGACACCAGGGGCAGGAAAGATTTTAAAGATTAGATCGTTGGATCAAAATCAGTTAGCAGAAAAATTAGGCCTTTTAAAGGGGCTATCCAAAACAATTGGTTTCCAAAAACGTAGATTGCAAGAATTAACAAAAGAAAACCAAGCTATAAGTGCCAGGCTTGCACACTTGGAGCGAAGTATGATGCCTGCGGTGAAAGAGCAGCCTGTTTCTTGTGGTGATAAAAAATTAGAAGCGGCTGAAAGTATTTTAGAGTTGATAGATATTCTTAAAAATACATTTAATTCAGATTCAGATATAAACAATCTACTTGGTAGAAGCGCTGAAAAACTAAAATTATTATTTCCGACCAATAGAGATTCTTTATTCCGTGGTTGGGATTTAGTTTGCCAGGAGATTCGTAAGCGCCTAAATGGTGACCCGAAAAAATTATCCATGGCGGATGAGCGAATAAAACAAATCGAAAGTAATTATTTTAATATAAGTTCTGGAACTACATCAATTGACAACCCAATGAGCCTTACTAATACGGACACACCAGGTGTTCGATTTATAGGTAGTTCCGGCTCGGCTAAGACTCAGACGTTAACCCAGGCTGTGATTGGAGCTACTAATAACTAAGTAAAGCCCAGGGTTGCAGAAATTTTTTCAGCAATTTCTAATTGTTGAATAATATTGTGTGTTACATGAGCAGGGTTGATTCTGTGCGCATGTATGTTAAAGAAATTAAAAAGAGTAAGTTCATTTTTTTGAGTTTTAAATTGAGTTACTAACTTTGCAGAACCTAAATATGCATTATGAACTATATGGCTGCATCTATTTCGTAATTTTATTGCAATAAAAATGTTTTTAATAGCATTGAGACAGCATTCGTAAATAAGGAATTTATTTTTAGGTTTCTGCTGATTCAGTATTTCTACCAGGCTTTTTAACATTTGAACATAAAGGAGATGACCAATATACCAATGCTTATTTTTGGCTTGGCTACCTATTAGAGTAATCTGCGCTATATGTAGGCTAATTAGTTTGCCTATATCGATTTCAGGTTGCCGCAATTTTAGTGATTCGAATAGTTGCGCAGCACATTGGTAATCGCCCCAATAATGACCTAATTTTAAGAAGTTAAATCGGTATTTTTTATATAAAAAAATAGTTTCCTGTATGGTTTCTCGTAGTCGATTAATCATACATAAAATTGTTTCTTGCGAATCCATAACTATTATAGGGTTTGTTAATAGAAGATGATAGGATTTATAATAATCACTCAAAGCACATTGTCTTAATTGTAACTTGAAACAATATTCAATTTTGGCTGCTTCATTCAGTTGCCGAGCAATTTCTTGTAACAGATGATGATTATTTATCCCAAAGGATTCTAATTCAAATAATTGCGGTATTTTTTCTAGTTGTTGAATTGCTAGGGCATAGTTCCTAGCCTGTAAATAACAAAAAACTCCAAATATAATTTCTATACTTGTCCGAGTTGGTAAAATTTTTGAGCGGTCATTCTCTCCGCTAATTCGATGAGAATTTAATTTCACTGTTAACTTTTTTTTAGGTCCTAGAAAACCTGGGAATCCATAACCCGGATGGCCTTTGGTTCTGGTAGCGCTAAGATGATATTCAGAAGAAGGATAACCCATTTCTTTATGTTCGCCTGCTAAAATGCTTTCCCAAAATCCTTTTGGAATTTGATTTTCTACTATTTGCCGTAAGTCTTGGGTCTCAGGCTGACTTAGTATTATTATTAGTAAACACAATAAATCCTGTTGATTATATTTAACAATAAGTTCTGCGAGTTTTTCTTGACTTCCAGAAGTTGAATCCTGAGCTATTTTTCGAATTTGATCTGGTAATTGCGTAAATAGTTTAGGACTTTTCACTTCGGCATGCGACATATCAATAATTCTATCAATCAGCTGAGCATAAGGATGTGCAGAAGGTATTTTGGGGGAAGGTTCCTCATGTTGTTTTGGGGACAATGTCTGCGCTACCTGTTTAGCTTCAACCTCCAAAGCAGTGGTAATTATTGGGAGTTCTGTCTTGTTGTTTTTAGGCTCAGAAGGTATTAAGTATGAAACTGAGTTTGAAGCTTTGAATAATAGTCTATCAATATGCTCAAGTTGTGTTGTAACACCGGGTATTAGGTCAAAATCGAAATTGATTCTCTTATCTAACGAAGCTAAAAGTATAGGTTTAAAGATTGTGATTTTTTTTATAATTTTCTGCTCCGGTAAGTGTGCAATCTGACAAGATTTTAGAAGACTCAGTAAAGCTGCCTTTGCAGATTGGATTTCTTCATTTAATAAACCCTGAGCGTATTCAATTTCGTACTGATGGTCATTTTTGGTAAATTTAATTATAGGTGGCTTAATTTTTATTGATAATTGTATATTTAAATAGGAACGAATATCATCTAATACATCGCAAAGTAGTTCCACAAACTTTTGAGATGGCGAAATAATGCCGGTTTGATCTGTTAATAGTTTCATCTTTGAGTTCCTAAATTTCTATAATGTGAACTTGCCTATGAGGGCAAGTTGTTGTTTTTTTTATTTCTATCAATATTTTCCTACAGAAAAAATCAAATAAATATTGCAAAATCTATACGCATTAGAATTATTATAACGTTAATCAATATCAGATAAAAGGTGGATAATGAAAAGAAATATACATAAATATCCAGAATCTTTACGTAAGTTGACTAAAGAGATTAGAGAAATTCAGGACAATTTGGAGCTGATTGAAGCTTCTTTATCGAAAAATCAATTGGCTGGTTCTCAAAAGTGGCAAGAGCTGACTAAGCAGCTGCAACAAGTTAAGGGATTAATCAGAAGACTGAAATCGGTTAAAAGTTTTAACTTGCTGGGTAAAGATTATACTAATTTTTGTTTTTTAATAAATTATGGCAATCATATGGCTGATTATCTGTTAGCAAACGCTAATAACAGTGCCAGCTCGCGCCAACATGCCCAATACTGGAGAACATTAGTCGATAAATTTAAACCAATGATTCAAGAAATTGATCCACCTAAAAAGACATGATTTTGTGAATTTCCGCCCGGTTTTTTTCCATTTTAACAGCCGCGTCAAATTTCAACAGATTTTCAATTAGAGTCTGGTGCTTATGATATATTGCGCCCAATTTACTCGGTCTGTTTCTGAGATGATGATATTCTCTTAAAGCGGCTATTTCCTTAAAAGTGAAGGTCTCCCAAGGTTGGTCACCCAAGTTTCGTGAGAGTTTTCTGGCAACGCCAATTTTGATTGCTTTTGAAAAGCCGAAAAATTCATTGATACAACAAGGTCGATTATGCTCCCTTACAACTTCATAATCGACAAGATCAGCTTTTAGTTGATTCACTTGATCAGGTAAAGATGATGGAATTATGTTTTTGGTCATATATTGTAGTTTGACCAGCCAGTCGTGGCTGCTATTCGGGTTATATAATCGATAACAAAAATGAATGATTTCAGCTACGGAAAATTGAGCACTATTAATGTGAATTCTCAATGGAGACTGAAATTCCATTTTACAAATATGTTCAAAAAAGGCGTCGAAATTTTGTGGGGGATTGGCTAAAAAATTCAGCAATTTTTGCAATTGAGTCAATTTTTTATAGTCTGCATTTTTTTCTAATAAAGAAAAAAGCTGATCTGTTAAATAATTACTTAAATCATTCAAGGATTTTACTGGTTCAATATTATCTTTTACACTTTGTTTTAGTAAAGTTATTTGATCTAATGCTTTAAAAAAATAAGCTGCATAGCTAATGTGTGAATTTTCGGGTAAAGGCCGGCAGACAAAAGCGGCTGCTTCTCTACACAAATAATTGATACCTGCGTTGGTTTTAAGGTCATGATCTCGAAGTTCTTGCAACAACCTATTTTTGATGGTTGCTAGATATTGCAATTCTAAAGAGGATAGTGCCGATAATAATGGCAACCCTTTGGTGGGTTTTTGTGGCGAAGGTTCCAATATTGCTTCTAGGCTCCCGATAAGAAATAAAATACCTTCTTTGGAATTCAAAAGAATAATTTGATAACTGCCTAAAGGTAATTGGTAGCGGCAAAGAAATATGTTTTTGACTCTTTTGGGTGGCAATGATAAGTAAATATCGACCTTGGAATCTGCATCAAGTTGTATTAATTCATAGACATTGAGATATTGTTGATGATTGAATTCATGAACAAGATGCATTGAGTAATTTCGAACAGACAACTGTTTTTCATCTAAGGGCACGGTCGGCCATTGTTGAGTTTGAATTTGTTTAAGGATTGATAAATAATTTAATCGTTGAAATTTTTTCTTGCCTGTATGGTATGCTAAATTTGGAAAATATTTCAGCACAAATTTGTCATAGCTTTCAGCATTGATAAACCAATTATCAAAAATTTTTTTCGAGTCAAAAAATTGGTCAAAGATTTTTATGCCTAAGCTACTATTTTCTAAGTCATATTTTAAGTAAGTGTTTTTAGGATAATTTGAAACAATGGCTTTCTCTAATATCTCTCTCATAATTTTTCTCTTCTATATTTTAACTTTATTGATACGAAATGGGCAGAAAGAAAGTTATAGCCTGCTAATAAATAATAAAAATTGCCAGCAAGCTGTTTCTACCGCCATTGCTAAAACTCGTTCTCTTCTATATCCAAATTGAAAAGATTTATTTAATTGTTTACCATTTGGTAACTTCATATACAATTCAAAATTATCTGCCTCATGTTTACCAGACCAGTAGTTTTCAAGCCCGGTCATAGTCATTTGATGGTAATTTTGGTTATTTCCATTAAAATGAAAATACTGATAGTTTTCCGGTTCTAATAATAGAGCCGCCAGCCGGCCACCGGTGGCTTGATCGTTGATAGCAACATGGCAACTTTTTTGTAAAATCCATTTTTTTAATTGTGCAGAAGCAGTTTCTCTATGGTGACTAATAGAAAGTGCTCCAATAATAGCTTCAAATTTATCCTGCAAACTGACTAAAGCTGCTTGGTCTAAAGAGTATAATTTTACTTCCAAATAGGGCCAATTGGTGCGATAGCCTACTGTACAGTCCGTATTAATAACTAAAGGATCGAGTTGTGCAGCGATGCTGCCTTCACTGACCCCGAGTAACAGCCATTGTTGACGATATAACGATTTTTGAAAACCTTGCTCAATTAAATAGGGAATAACATATTTTTCAAAAATAGGCAGGCATTCCGAAGGTGGACCGGGCAACATAAATATAGGTTTTTGTTGGTGCACTACTAAGCATGCCGCTGCCGTGCCGTGATCATTAGGAAAGATTACTGCGTTGCGAGGAAATAAACATTGTTGCCGATTGATTTCCGGAATAGGTAGGGATAATTTATTTAAACGATCTAAAATCCGCTGCCAACTGGTCGGATCATATATGAGTTCAGTAGCTAACACCTGACTTAAAGCAAAGCGGGTTCTATCGTCAGAGGTTGGACCTAAACCGCCGGTTATGATCAAAGCTTGATGATCCGTTAATAAAAAATGAATCGCTTGTTCTATATCGAACTGATTGTCGCCGGCAGTAGCTTGTGTGCCAGGTAAAATGGCATGATCAAACAGACCTTGTGCCAGCATTTGGCTGTTGGTGTTGATGACATCCCCAAAAATAAGCTCATCTCCAGTTGAAAGTAAAGCGATTCTGAGCGGCGGCGGCGTGGTCATTCTTTTTCCAAATACTGTAACTTAGCTTTGACTTCTTTCCATTGATCCGCATCTTCAGGAGGGTCTTTTCTTGCAGTAATCATCGGCCACTTTTTAGCAAGATCAGCATTCAATTGCAAAAAATTTTTTTGGTCAGGTGGTAAATCGTCTTCGGCAAAAATAGCATTTACCGGGCATTCTGGAACGCACAGATTACAATCAATACACTCATTCGGATCAATCACCAAGAAGTTAGGGCCTTCTCTGAAACAATCCACAGGGCAGACTTCAACACAATCCGTGTATTTGCAACGGATGCAAGCCTCAGTTACTACGTAGGTCATAACCTTTTTACCATAGAAATAAATATTAATTTCAGTTATTATAGCTGAATGGTCACACCTGAACAAATTAAAATTTGGATCGAATCTGGCTTGCCGGATAGTGTCGTTGATGTTGCGGGCGATGGTCATCATTTCGAAGCTAAAATAATTTGCCCCATTTTTTCTGGTAAAAGTATGCTTCAGCGTCACCGTTTGGTTTATCAGACCTTGGGTGTACGTATGGAACAAGAAATTCACGCTTTATCATTAAAGACATCGACTCCCGAAGAGGTTATTTAACATGAACGTAGCAGAACAGATCGCACAAACTATTCGTGAAAATCCTGTGGTTTTATATATGAAAGGCACTGCAGATTTCCCGCAATGTGGTTTTTCAAGTAGGGTTGTTCAAATACTTAAAAAAGTGGGGGTTGAGTTTGTTAGTGTCAATGTGTTGGAGGATGACGCGATCCGCCAAGGGATCAAGGAATTTACCAACTGGCCGACAATTCCGCAATTGTATGTCAACGGTGAATTTGTCGGTGGCTGCGATATCGTTACTGAAATGTATGAAAAAGGTGAATTGCAAAAATTGTTAGGCAAGTAATAAAGCTAAATCAGTCATTGCGTGCGCCATCTACACCGTGAACGATTACGTAAATGTTGATAATGACGCGATAGGGTGGTCTGAGGATTAGTCAGCTATCATCGCTCATTCTTAAAACTCTTCCCAAATCTTCTTATCTTTTTTAGGCTTGAGCGGATTTTTCTTATCCCGCAACAGGAAAATTCGTTTATACTTATTGATTTGGGCTATCTGAGACGCAGTTTTGTCATGAACAGCGTCGAATTCAGCCAACTGAATATCAATTTTACTAACATAGTTCTTATCGATCGTCTGCATATTTGGTACAATTCTTAAATGAATAATAGTTATCAACTTAAACTAAAAGGACATTATTTTCAAGAGTTATTTAGGTCCAGCGGTTTAGTTAAATTAGATCAAGACTTTTTAAATTATCTGAAAACGCAACGTCCCGATTTACACACTCATCTGTTATTTTACCGGCAAAATCCTAAATATGCCAACGAAGAACAAATCAGCCAATTATTGATCGAAGTTGCGCAGATGATAGAAGCATTTATTAGCCAATTGTTTGGGATCGAACAAGCAAGCCTGAATTTACAGATGCAAACGCTATCTCACAATCCCATTTTTGCTTTCAAAGCCTATTATGTCATGCGCTTAGCTCGACGCCAATCATTAAAAAATATTCAAATGTCATTTAATGAATTAAATCAAATATTTAAAGAAGAATTATCATCGAATGGATTAGATAATCATGACCTTGAATTAGCCATCAGTCAGTTGGGACAATTTTATCTACAAGCCCCTGAAAAACATCAAATTAAAATAGAGCAATTAGTCCAATGGTGTTATTTGGCCATGAATTCATCGGAAGGGCGTGACTTTGTCAAAAATTGGCAGATGTTTAAATTACCAAAACCCTTGAATTTTAAAAACCTAGTTCCTTTTCGGATTGTGCCAGAAGACCCATACGGCCGTTATCAGGGTGCTGATTTAGTGCCGAGGGAAGGTTTTGATCTGACCGACTCCCGGATGAATCAGCGTCAAGCCATGGATGAAGTCGCTTATTGCGTTTATTGCCATAAAAATCAAGGAGATTTTTGTTCAAGAGGTTTTCCGGTTAAAAAAAATGATCTTAAACAAGGTCTTAAAATAAATCCCGCAGGTGATACTTTAACTGGATGTCCTTTGGAAGAAAGAATTTCCGAAATGCATGTTTTGAAAAGGGATGGTTTTGGGATTGGCGCTTTGGCTATGGTAATGCGTGATAACCCGATGTGTCCAGTCACTGGCCATCGGATTTGTAATGATTGTATGAAGGCGTGCATCTATCAAAAGCAAGACCCGGTTAATATCCCGCAAACAGAAACCCGAATTTTAACAGATGTATTAGATTTGCCTTGGGGAGTAGAGATTTACGATTTGTTGACCCGGTGGAACCCATTGCGGCCCGAACAGTGGCTGATCAAACCTTACAATGGTTTAAAAGTATTGGTAATGGGCATGGGTCCGAGTGGTTTTAGCCTGGCCCACCATTTATTAATGGAAGGATTTTCTGTAGTAGGAATGGATGGCTTAAAGATCGAACCGCTAGCTAATTTAGATTTACAGCAACCGGTTTATTCTTATCAGCAATTAAAAGAAAACTTATCGGATCGGTTAATCACCGGCTTTGGAGGCGTGGCTGAATATGGTATCACGGTCAGATGGGATAAAAACTTTTTGAAATTAATTTATCTTTCCTTGCTACGCCGGCCTTATTTTCAAATTTTTGGCTGTGTCCGGTTTGGCGGAACATTAGAGGTGGAAGATGCCTGGGCTTTAGGGTTTGACCATTTGGCTTTAGCAGTGGGCGCAGGTTTGCCTAAAGAACTGAATATTCCTAACAGCTTAGCGCCGGGGATGAGACAAGCTAATGATTTTTTAATGAGCTTACAATTAACGGGAGCAGGAAAAGCAACTAGCTTAGCTAATCTTCAAGTCCGATGGTC
>JAFEDN010000120.1 GCA_018241585.1 Pseudomonadota bacterium
TCCGTTAATCTTGATAAATCAGGTCGCTCATCCATAGCCTGCACAGTATCTCATTAAGTCGAGATCATGTCATGGATTTCTTTAATTTAACTCTTCTCTAATTCCTAATCGATAGCAAAGCGGCTGAATAGTTACCAGATTTAAGTGCTTGCTTTTAAATTTCATATTTATCTGCCTCACGGGTTTATTTTAGGTTCTAGTCCAGACGGTTTACCCAGTGACATACAACATAAAAATAGAATGTTTAACGCAGATTCTGTTGCATAAAATTTTAAAAAAACTCAAAATAACCTGAGAGGTCTAAATCTTGAATCGTAAACAGAATATTTTCATATTGCTTGAAAGGATTTGAAAATAAATCAATCGATAAGGAGTAATTATGTCTAGAAAAGAACAATATCTTAGCAAAATCATTAGTAATAGCGAACATATTAAAACCGCTAAAAAATTTCTAGGGAGTTTATTAAGTAATATTCGAGTATTCGTAGGTTATGGCGTAGGTGGCTCTGGAGAATATATTTGTGGAATCAATATCATTCAGCATATATTCCATGATCTTAATTATCAACGCGGAATTGTCGAAATTATTGCGCCGATGTGGGTTTTGCAAAAAGTTATGCGCTTATACAACGTTGCTCATCTTTTTAATAAAGACTCGCTCAAAGTAAATTTATCAGATGGATTGGAGTTGCATTTTTATGATCTGACCTACTTTAATAAGCACAAAGTTTCGTTCCCTGAAGTAGAGCTAGCTATTTTCCCAGGCATTTTTCATGAACTAAGATCTGCTTTCGGCACTCTGGGTATTTTCACTCCTTATTTTGAATATCAACTGACTGAAGTGGGAAAAGCGCGCCGAGCCCTATATTTTAATCCTTTTACTGAGAATTATGATGCTGGAAGTATTGGATTTATTTCTCAATTAAAAAACCAAGGGTCCATAAAAAATTTTGATGGATTAGCTTTGGCATATCGTATTTATTTGCCTGATGCAGCAAGAGTCCAGACCGAAGTTACCGCCGTCGCCGCATATAATCCAGCACTAAGCCAAACTCTGCAGTTATTCATCAATAGTCAAGCTGCTGGGGATATAAGTTTTTCAATTTACGGTATTCATGGCTTGAAAAATCCCACCTTTATCTTATTAAATTTAATTCTATCTGCAAAAAAATATGCGATGAAATTAGCCTCAGATAAACCATTACGGATATTTTTGCTGAGTCCTATAAGCGACTGGAATTGGGAACAGCTCAAAAATAAGTTTAATCTAACTTCTGGTTACCAGTTAATTAAGGATTCAATAAAAGATAAGATAGCGCAAACTTTTATTGAGTTAAAAACTGAAACTTTATTCATTGATATTACGATAAATAACAATTCTACCTTAGCTCAACAAGCAACCCAAGTATTTCGACTGCCTCCCTTACCTTGGACTGTTTTTGCTGCGCTTTTTCTAAATAGTACGATTGCACCAGTCTATGAAGGCGCCAACTCTGCCAATTTACTAGCTAGTGGAAATGCGCCCCGCTGGGGGCTACCTTGCGTAAAGCATCAGTTCGGCAAGTTATTTACTGTTGCAGATGAAAAATTGTTACCTAAACAGTTAAAAGATACTATTAGTATTATTTGCCCTTTTGATTCAAGAAGTTCTACTCAATGGGAAAGGCAACGTACTCCAGTAGATCTTATTGTTCCGCTGATGGAGCAATTCAGCAATCAAACCAGGCCACAACAATTACCTGAAAATGATCGAGTTTCTTATGCAGTTGCATTGGTCAGTGAAAAAAAACATTGTGCTGAATTAAGAGCAATGAAAGATAGCAATAGCCAATTAAATTACTGTCAATGGCATGAAGCCATACTTTCTCCTTCCTACATAAACGAATTCCTGACTAACACTGCTACCAAAGGTTTTATGTATGGCGCTTTTACCGGAGTTTGTGAGGAAATTTTAGCATCTCGTTGGTTCAACGTCACTCGTAAAAAAGCCTATCAATATGCAAGAATAATGCAATTGTTTATACAAATATTTTATGAACTCTGGCTGTATGACGATTCAAGCTTTGGCTGGCTTAGCTTTCATCGTATTTTGCCAGGATTTGCAGTGATGGGTATGGAAATATTTTTAGCTATAAAACCCGCACTTACATCTAATAGAGCTTATTTTTACCGGAAATTTATCAATTTTTTAATGTTTAATTTGATTTTGTTGCCTCGACTAATCAATGGAGATAGTCAGTCAATCTTGTTTGTGCTTCCCATGAGCTTATTATTTTTAATATCATCCGACGTGGGACGTCATTCAGTAAAACTTATTAGCAATAATATTACTTTTTTTACTCCAGAGCCCAGGCCAGAGCCCTTGCAACCCATAACAATAAGCATAGAGTCGTTAAGAAGTAAGTCGGCATAAGAGCATAAGAAGGTCAAGTCGTGAATTGTGAATAGTTGCCACGGCCATTCCCACAGCCGACATGCGCAAGTCAATCGATAGTCTCTGTATTTTAATTGTCGATGTCTGAATCTGAACCCTACCAGCGGCCATTTATTTTTGTTTCGCAGTCGAAAAGGAAATAAGCTCAAAGCGCTATATTATGAGCTAAATTGCTTTACATTATGGTACCGCCAGCTAGCCCCATTGGAATTTACGAAGCATGTATTAAAGGTGTTAGACGTATTTGCACCTGCAACACTACAAGCATGGTTCAAAATATTTCTTCGAATTAATGAATTCTACCAAAGACACAATTGATACGTAATTTTTCTTCAATGAAAATTATGGGGTCGGGCTTGACCCTGCGTCCAGGTATTAGGATTTATTGTTCCTCCTTAACTCAGTTTACTACCGGCTTGACTATCAAAAAACTCTTTCGAAGAAAAATCTTTCACATTAACCGGTTTACCCTGATATTTTTTATTAAAAAATGTATTATAATTATTGATCTGGCTTTTCGACTCATAGGTAGGCATACTATTCTTAGCATCAGCGCGCACTGAAAGGTATTCTATACTTGGCTTTTCACGAACATATTTAGATTTATACTCATACCATCTTTTCTTAACCCAAAGATATAACTCCGCATCATAAGTATTTTTTGCTCTTATTTTTTCTTCAAGCGCTTTAGGAACCTCTTGACTGGAATTGAAAAGCTTAACACCAGTCACTTGTTGCCGGCAAATCGCCAAAGAACCTATTCCTGGATAATGCGCAACAACTGCCTGAATAAAACCTTCGATATCATCAGTCACCCCCGCGACTTTAAATTTTTCAATATTCGCTTTTGCAACTTGTAAAGTCTCTTCGGTGCATTCACCCGACATATATTTAACTCCTGCCGCCATGCGAGTCTGGAGATTGTCTATATTCAGGTTAAGCCAATAATCGTATTTCTCTTCAGCTGTGGTAAATTCATCAAGCAACCCGCGTTGATACTCAAAATTTATTAAAGATAATAATCGCTGGCAGGGTTCACCAACTACAATAGCATAATCGACGGGCTTATTAAATTCACCGTATTCATGTAATCCGTAAGGCATGTGGCCAGTAATGATATTGTAATTTTTATAAAATGCTTTGTCTGTCTTTAGATCTTCTTCAACAGCAATTTTAATTCCCCCTATCCAACCGGGTCCAACTTTATGGGGAGAAATTAGTCTTCCGTTTTCTTTTACGTCCTGAATAATGTCACGAATCATTGTCGGAAAAACCTTAGCTTGGGGTAGATAAAAATCGGGTTGTTCGCGAGCCTTGTTCCCCAGGTAATTCAAGACACGTAGTAGATAATCCAATGTTGTAATACCTGTCTTTGCTATATGCAAAATAATCAAGGTTTCTGGTCTAGAAGCGCCGACAATTTCTGCCTCAGGAATAAGGGTCAGTCGAGGATCGACAAAAGACAAGTCTTCCTTTGGGTGGGTTATAGTTGTACTATCGACAACATGACTTAAAAACATCAATCCAAAAATAGTCTGGGCGAATTGAATGCGATTAAAGCGTGTTTTGAATCTAGAGTTACGCGGTAATAAAAAAGGTTGAAGAGTTGCCATTTCTTTCCTTTGATGAAAATCAGCTTTACGAAAAGCTTCCATTAAAGTTACACCAACCACTGGACGTAACATTGAATATATTCGACTATGCATTGCTTATTCCTCTAATATGTAAAAGTTCAAACTTGACCCTATGCCAAGCATTACGTTTCTTTGAAAAAAAATTTGGGAGTGCCAGCTCTCAATCATCGGTTTTCTCCTTTTCATTTTGGACAGATATAGAATCACTCAGATTATAATATTCAATGTCTCTGGTCACCACTCGGCTGCCCTCATTTTGAATAAGTGCAATTTTTACACTTATTCGATTTTTATTCAATTCACATACAACATTTAATGCTTTGCGTCATTAACAGCCATGTGAGGATAATGAGTTGCTCGCTTAAATATCATGCGCTTCCTATTATCGGATGTAATGGCACAATGATCTCAAGAGATTCTAAAGCACAAAGTGCAAAGAAAATACCTAGTAATACTGTTAACCTGATTAAGAATTGTCTTGGTGAAATTAAAGTCCATATGTCATAGATGGACTCTATGGTTATTCCATCTCATCTGAAGCTCTGATTTTCATAGCTACATAAAAAATAAGCTTGGATCTGAACCGATAGTGTATGAAGAATTAGAATTGCAAGGAATCACAAAAATATTGCTTTAAAGTTTGACTTACTTATCAAATCCGAATTAGAAAAAATAATTGACAGAGGAGAAAGTAAACTGACTATAAATCACTATAAGTTAGAAGAATTTGTAGATCTGGTTGCCGCAAATACTAATAAACTTAATGCTACAGTTGAGATGGGA
This sequence comes from Pseudomonadota bacterium, assembly GCA_018241585.1. GTDB lineage: Bacteria > Pseudomonadota > Gammaproteobacteria > Coxiellales > Coxiellaceae > JAFEDN01. Next base: position 4,852 of record JAFEDN010000120.1, read on the forward strand.
GTGGATCTGTCTTGCACAGCAGTATTTGGGAATGATTTAAATGATATCATACTGTTAAAAAATGCTTATTTGCCATACATAGTAGGTTCCCAATTAAATGCTCACCTTGATTTCCCTCATACTAAAAGTAGAATCAGTTGGATAAACGCTTCGCGTTTTCCAGGATGACGAGCCGCTTCGATCCAGCGTCAATAGATTATCCCTTTTCTATCCTAAGATTTTTGCCGAAAAGCCAATTTTCGCTTTTGTGAAAATTTTTTGCGCTTCGATTTCAAATTTGTTAGACTGATCAAAAGAGGTTTTATTTATTAAGGGGAGAATGAGTATGAAAAATTTTATTTTCTTTTTGACGAATTTAATTTCAATTTCACAGTCTAAATTATCCCTATGGTGTAGTGATGCTCCAACTTACTGTGATTCTTTAAATTATAATTTTCAACATTTCTCTTCACCACAACAAAATAATTCCTTTGCTATAGCAATTGGCCAACCCCCGGATCTTGCATTACAAATCCACCAGGATTTTTATATCAAAATGCTAGATTTAACAGTTGCTATCCAAGAGGGGGCATGCAATGCAACCGTAAAAAAAGATTATTGGCCTGGGCCTTATCAAACCATTTCATGGAAAGAATCTGTTATTAAGGACCCAATGAGCAAATGTCTTTGCTGGTCGGTGGTATTAAGTGCTGAAAAACAAGAGTATGATTCTGATTTTCTCAAATGTGTTATCAAAAAATATGATAAGCAAACCATGATACTTAAGAAAAATGTTTTAAAATTTGCTGAAAAAGAGGCAGTTTTCTTAATGATGTTAATAGGAGTAATAGTCTACAGGAAACGAATTGTAATCAATGTTAAAAATGCTCTCTTATCTTTGCAATCTTTCATGCGGGAACCCTTAAGGCAAGGCCCTCCCCAACAAGCTGCTACTGAAAATCGCGCCCTTGGAAAATAACGTCGTTTAGGCAAGTTTTCCGCACTGTTTAATAACAACCCGAGTTTCGGGTTTTACATCATTAGCCCCAGCCGTTTAATGGCTGAAATTT
>JAFEDN010000121.1 GCA_018241585.1 Pseudomonadota bacterium
ATCAAACGAAGCTTAGGATTTTTTTCAACCGCAGATTCTCTGGTGGCTAACAATCTGGTGCTAGCGGTATACCGTCATATCACTAACCCAGAATGCCGCCAATACTTATTACGCCAAGCCTTCGAAGAAGCTTTACATACTCATGCCTACCAACACGTGATTGAAAGTTTAAGCTTAGATGAAGCGGAAGTGTTTAATATGTACCGGGAATTACCTTCAGTAGCCAAAAAAGCCGCTTGGGCTATCCCTTATACTCGCAGCTTAGGCGATCCAAATTTCCGCACTGGCTCGCCCGAGAATGACCAACGGCTGCTGCGTGATTTAATCGCATTTTATGTTGTTTTTGAAGCTATTTTCTTTTATGTCGGGTTTACTCAAATATTGGCTATGGGCAGACGGGGCAAAATGACCGGGACTTCAGAACAATTTCAATACATTTTGCGGGATGAGTCTATGCATGCTAATTTTGGCATTGATGTAATTAATCAAATTAAAATAGAAAATCCACATTTATGGACCAAGGAATTTCAGCAAGAAGCCATCGACATGATCCGGAGCGGAGTAGACGTCGAATACCAGTATGCCAAAGACACCATGCCGCGCGGTATTTTGGGGTTAAACGCCAATATGTTTCGAGACTATTTGCAATATATTGCTAATCGCCGTTGTTTGCAGATTGGTTTATCCGAACAATATCCTGGAGTAGTCAACCCTTTCCCCTGGATGAGTGAAATGATGGATTTGAAAAAAGAAAAGAATTTCTTTGAAACCCGGGTCATTGAATACCAGGCAGGCGGAACTTTGAGCTGGGATGATGAAGACAATAATTCTCATTAAATTTCGATTATTACCGATCACTGCGAGCGCAACTATCCACGCACCACATTAGAAAATTGCCTGTCGCGCTCGCAATGATAATAATGTTATACTAAGAAAATTATGCCATTATACGAATATCAATGTAAGAATTGTGGTAATACCAGCGAAGTGCTGCAAAAAGTCAGCGACGCCCCAGCTATTAACTGCCCTCATTGCGGCACAGATGGGTTGCAACGCAAAATATCGGCAACGCGATTTCAATTAAAAGGACAAGGCTGGTATGAAACTGACTTCAAAAATAAAAATAAACCAGTAAAAAAAACCGAAGGCGAACCGGAAAGTCCTAAAGACACTAAAACCGATCAAAAATCATCCACCTCCGGTGAAACCAAATCGTCTTCAACGGATGACTCCAAATGAGTTTGATGAACAGCATTACCAGGTCGTTCAGACGATATTTTGTCGCTGGATTATTGGTGTGGATGCCAATCTACATCACCTTTTTTGTAGTCCATTTTATTGTCCATTTGCTGGATGGCACTCTAGCGTTACTACCCAACAGTTATCATCCGGAACAATTGATCGGTTATAAAATCCCTGGATTGGGAGTGATATTCACGATTCTCATCCTATTGGTCACTGGTCTACTGGTGACCAATTTTATCGGCAATCGCTTATTGGCGCTTTGGGAAAAAACCGTAGCGCGCATACCGCTAATTCGTAGTATCCATTCTTCCACCAAACAGGTGGTCCATGCTGTGGTCCAACCCAATGGCAATGCGTTTCGGAAAGTGGTCAGTATTCCTTATCCTCATCCAGGTTCGTGGAGCATTGCATTTTTAACTTCAGACATCATTAAAACTCCTTGGACCGATAAAGAATTGGTCAATGTCTTTGTACCAACCACACCCAATCCTACTTCTGGGTTTTTACTATTCGTACCTGTTAAAGATATTTATGAAATGGATATCAGCGTAGAGGAGGCATTACGGATGGTAATATCGTTAGGAGTCATTATTCCGGAATCCATAAAAAAAATAGGTGTAACTATATGAAAATATCTCAAATATTGCTAGAAGCTTGGCGCTTGCTCAAGGGTATCAAATGGCCTTTTTGGGTCGTTTCAATAACGTGGCTTATTGGTGCGTCTATCCTGACGCTCATTGCATACCTTATTCTCACTACTAAAATGTTGTTATTTTTTAAAGTAGTCATCTTAAGCGCATTATTTTTGGCGGCGATTTTTTTAATTGGGCCTTTGTTTGCAGGCATGCAAATGATTCCTATAAAAAAAATCCAACAGGAACAAGTTTCTATTAAATCGGGTTTTCGCTATTTTGGATCATTTTTCAAGTTAGGATTGACCATTTTATTAATTGGAATTATTTGCGGCTTGCTGATTTTTTTAATTAATATCATATTCCTATTTTTATTTAACTTCGTTGGAGTGCTGTTAGGTCATCACAACGGGTCACACTCTGATAATGTTGCCATTTTTATTGGGTTCCTGCTTTATATGGTAGCGTATGCATTGCTGATATTTGTGATCCCGTTAATCGCAGACAAAAACATGGGAATTATGGACGCTTTGGCTAAATCGGTTAAAGCAGCCAGACCTTATTGGATGAAGATATTTTTGGTTCTGATTTTTTTACATTTGGCCAATATGGTAGTCAGTTTGATGATTAACATTCCTTATGTAGGAGTGGTTATTGCTTTACTGATCAACATATGGTTAGCTCCTTATTTCTTTTCCGTTGTTGCAGTCCTTTACCATCGGTTAATAGATAGAGACGAAAAATATGCGCGACCACTTTTGTCAACAAATTAATGCTTCGTTAATTGGCCAAACTGTTAAGTTGTGCGGATGGGTCCACCGGCGAAGGGACCATGGCGGTTTAATTTTTTTAGATTTACGAGATGGTACGGGTATTGTTCAAATTGTTTCAAACCCAGCCTTAGCTCAGTCTTTACGCAATGAATATGCCGTTCAAATTAGCGGAACAGTTCGCCGCAGACCGGAAGGTACAATTAATCTTCAACTGGCTTCAGGAGAAGTTGAAATTGACGCCACGGAAATTCATATTTTTAACACCGCCAATCCCTTACCTTTTAACGTGGATGAGTATCAAGAAGTGGGCGAAGAAGTCAGGTTGCATTACCGGTATTTAGACCTGCGCCGGCCTGAAATGGCTAAAAAATTTAGAATTCGTCATCAAATTACTCAATTCGTTCGCAATTACATGAACCAACATGGCTTTTTAGAAATTGAAACACCGATGATGACCAAAACTACGCCGGAAGGTTCGCGCGATTACGTCGTGCCTAGCCGGACTCAGCCCGGTAAATTTTTCGCTTTGGCGCAATCCCCCCAAATTTTTAAACAATTGCTTATGGTTGCGGGAATGGAACGATACTATCAAATCGTGCGTTGTTTTCGAGACGAAGACTTGCGGGCTGACCGCCAACCGGAATTTACTCAATTAGACCTAGAAATGTCCTTCGTGGAAGAACAAGATGTCCAACAATTAATGGAAAATTTACTACGCGGTTTGTTTAAATCGGTGTTATCCGTGGATTTACCTAATCCTTTTCCCAGAATGACTTACCATGAGGCAATGCTCCGCTACGGTGTCGATAAACCCGACCTGCGTATTCCATTGGAACTTACCGAATTAACTGACTTGATGCAAGCGGTCGAATTCAAAGTATTCCGTGAAGCCGCCAAAGACCCCGAGGGCCGAGTAGCCGCTTTAAAAATACCTAACGGCGGTCAATTGTCCCGTAAAGAAATTGATGATTACACTCACTTTGTGATGACTAATCACAGCGCCAAAGGGTTAGCCTATATTAAGGTCAATGACTTATCCCAAGGCTTTAATGGCTTGCAATCGCCTATTTTAAAATTTTTATCAGAAGACGTTTGCCGGCAAATTTTACAACGTTGTCAGGCGCAAACTGGTGATATTATCTTTTTTGGCGCCGATCGCTTTGATGTGGTTTGCAGTTCTTTAGGAGCACTACGGATTAAAATCGGCCACGATCTCAAGATGGTTGCTGCTATGGATTGGAAACCTCTTTGGGTAGTGGATTTCCCCATGTTTGAAAAAGGCGATTCTGCAGAATGGCAGGCTGTCCATCACCCCTTCACCTCTCCCAAAGAATTGGACCCAGAAAAATTATTGCAAAACCCGGGTAAAGCACTAGCCAAAGCTTATGATGTGATACTAAACGGTATCGAATTAGGGGGTGGTTCTATCCGAATTCATCGCAATGAATTGCAACGAACTGTTTTTAGCATCTTGAATATCTCCCCCGAAGATGCTCAAGCGAAATTCGGTCATTTGCTGACCGCTTTACAATTTGGCGCGCCTCCTCATGGCGGATTTGCTATGGGTTTTGACCGTTTGGTGATGTTAATGACGCAATCTGCTTCTATTCGTGAAGTGATTGCATTTCCCAAAACCCAAACTGCGGCCTGCCCTTTAACCAATGCACCTTCGCCAATATCTGAGTTACAATTTAAAGAGTTAAATATCCGGTTGGCTAAAATACATCATTCTACCTAAATATTTGCCCCGGGATTGGATAAAAAAGCAATTCGTCATTGCGACTTTGGTGAAACCGGAGCAAGCAATCCAGTGCTTACTTTGAACAAGTTCTGCACTGAATTGCTTCACTCGCCAGCTCGTGCGCAATGACGGAATCTATTTATAAAATGAGGAAGAATTAATGGCTGGACATAGTCAGTTTAAAAACATAATGCACCGCAAAGCAGGACAAGATGCTAAGCGGGGAAAAATTTTCACGAAATTAATACGAGAAATTAGCACCGCAGCGCGCCAAAGCGGGCCTGACCCTGACGCGAATCCACGTTTGCGTGTAGCGATCGACAAAGCACTCGATAACAACATGACCAAAGATACCATCCAACGTGCTATCAAAAGAGGCAGTGGCGAAAGTGACGGTGAGCAAATGGTAGAAATCCGCTATGAAGGATATGGCCCCCATGGTGTCGCCGTTATCGTTGATTGCTTAACGGATAACAAAAATCGAACCGTAGGTGAAGTTCGTCACGCCTTTACCAAATCCGGTGGCAATTTGGGAACCAGTGGTTCGGTTGCTTATCTGTTCCAGCAAAAAGGGATGATCAGTTTCCCTCCAGGGAGCGATGAAAACAAAATCATGGAAGTGGCTTTGGATGCAGGTGCAGAAGATATTATTCATAATGAAGATGATTCCATCGATGTACTCACGGAAAATGAGAATTTCCAAGCCGTTAGAACCGCACTCAATGGCGCTGGATTAGACACTCCTTATGCCGAAATCACTTGGTTCGCTAGCACCAAAACCGCTCTGAATGATCAACAAAATGAAGAAATTTTAAAATTAACTGATATGTTGGAAGATTTAGACGACGTTCAGCAAGTCTATACCAACGCTAATTAAATGATACTATGTCAAAAGGCCGCCGAATTTTGGGAATTGATCCGGGTTCGAACCGAACGGGATATGGAATTATTGAAGTATTGAGCCCCTCTCGAGTTTTGCATGTCACTCACGGCCATATTTTAGTGCGTGGTGAAGAAGTGAATATCAAATTATTTCAAATTTATCAAAAAATCGCTGAAATTATTCGTGATTATCAACCAGAAGAAGCCGCCATCGAACAGGTGTTTGTTAACAATAACCCACAAAGCGCTTTAAAACTAGGACAAGCTCGAGGAGCAGCTCTAACAGCAGCAGGTGAATACGGCTTAGTTTTGGCTGAATACTCCCCTCGTAAAATTAAACAATCTGTCGTCGGATATGGTAATGCCGCAAAAAACCAGATTCAAATGATGATTAAGGCACTACTTAAAATGCCCGCTATGCCGCAAGAAGACGCTGCCGATGCTTTGGCGGTAGCACTATGTCATGGCTACCACCGCACCGCAAATATAAGTAAAGAAGGTACAGTATGCACCAGCAGCTCCCGCTGAAGCGAGAGCTGCTTCCTGGTTTGGATACTGAGTTCCGGC
>JAFEDN010000122.1 GCA_018241585.1 Pseudomonadota bacterium
CAGGAAAGACATTTTCATTTTTTATCTTTGGCGCCAATATATCTTTTACTAGTTGGTTATATTCATAATAAGCTTCAAGATTGGTTGTTTGTGCTTCTTTTTTTAACCGATTAAACTGTTTGAGGTCTTTATCTTTCTTTGCGACATAGGCCAAAGCCATTTTTGCTGCAGTTTGACTATACAAATTGGGCGATCTGTTTAATTGTTTTAGTTTTTGTAAAGTTTGCTCAGCTTGAATAGCTAATCGCTGAGAACCAAAAGTGTGGCAAAGAGCCAGTTGGTAAATAAAGCAAGTTCGTAAAATAAATGATTTTTGCTCAGTGTTTCTTTCGTAGAATTTCGGTAAATTGAAATTTCTTTCAAAATAAACTTCCTGATCTTTTAAAAACCCCATACAACCAACGATTGCAAAAGGATCACCTGCGCATATTGCCAGCCAATAAAATTTAAAAGCGTCCAGCCAAGTTTCTTGCTCATATTCATCAGTAGATAAGAACGACGCTATCTGAAAAAAACTAGGGCCTAATAAATATCTCAAGCTTTCGGGCTTTTTTTCCCAAGTTTTTAAATAATAATCTAAATAGCCATGATTTCTGCAAGTTTGTAATGTTTCTATACTTAAACACACACCGCCTTGATCTATACAATTCTTGACATAAATCTGCCGGCTTGGATCATCTGTTGCAAAGAACAGAGTATGATAAGCCTTAATTAATCCAGTAGCCATTTTGCTAGCGATGACTGGGTCATTGCAGCGATTCATTGCTTGAAAATGGCGTTCAAACCATTCTGTTTTCACTTCCGTCCTTAAATTTTCAAAGCGATCCCATTGCTTCAAAACCACATCAAATTGAAAAGAGTTTTCTAAAAAAAGACAATATTCATTATCATACTGGTGATAAAGAAATTTTGAAGTCTTTATTTAGAAATCTATAGAAAAATGTTCAAAAAAATAGTCTTTTCTAAAAAAATCGGCAACGATATCAGGTTTGCCTTTAAATTCATCGAAGCAATCATTGGCTAGGTCTAGTTTTTCTAGATGATTGCTAAAGTATATTAATAACATGAGTTTAGCCTGAGCTAAAGGAGGGGTGCTGCACGCCGCTTTCATAAAATAGCGTGCAGCTTTGGTTTTATTTTTTAAGCGCTGCACATCACCTAAGATATAAGCGGCCCAAGCGCACTGTTCTAGTGTATTATGAGTTGCGTTGAGGAAATCATTAATCGATTTTTCAATAAGAGGAGCATAGCATTGCATTTTGAATATCTGGATGTGGCGCGAGAAATGAAAGTGTAGATAAAATATCCAATAGACAGTTTTTAATTCTTGAACGCTACAACCTTTGAGTTCATCCTTACGTAATAAATGGGAGAAATCCTTTTCAATATGGCGAGTTAGAGTTTCCTTAAGTGATGATTCAAAGTAATGATTAGTGGTCATGAGCAAAATTTTTTCATTTCCAGATAGAAAAAGAAAGATGAGTTCTAAAAGGGCAGTGGGTAGTTTTTCTAATTCATTATTTTTTACAATGGTTTTACTCATGTTCCCAGCCGGCTTTCTTTAAAAATAAACAAAAATTAAAATATACTATTTTCTCTTTGTAGACAATATGATCTAAGCGTTGTAGAATAGCGCCTCCATGCGGGTAATCGCTCACGGGGTAAATGAGAACGTCCACTTTTGTCTCAGATTTGACGAAAAGTCGTCTCACAAAATGGAGGATTGCCTTTTGGACGTACCAAGTACGTCCGAAGGGTAAGGCTTCATATGAAGCCGAGCCAAAAGCTCACCATCTATGCTTTTTTTGGCCAATTTTCGTCAAATCTGAGACAAAATTGAATGTTTGGCGTACGCATAGCCTCGTGAACACTTACCCATGCGAGGGGCTATAGCTCAGCTGGGAGAGCGCTTGCATGGCATGCAAGAGGTCAGCGGTTCGATCCCGCTTAGCTCCACAAGTTTTGTCCCCATCGTCTAGAGGCCTAGGACACTGCCCTTTCACGGCAATAACAGGGGTTCGAATCCCCTTGGGGACGCATTTTTTTCTCAATTTAGAGGGATATATGAAGAAAAAATTAATAGGGTCTTTATTATCTTTCGCCTCGTATTTAACATTCACAGCGGCGTTGGCTGGCGGCCCTGAAGTGGCCGTTGAGCCTGAATATTTTAGCGGATTTTATATCGGGGTGACTGGTGGATTACACGTTGCTACTTTTGATGGCTCTTCAACTGTCGACGCGCCCGAAGATGTAGTCATTCATACTGAAACTCATACCCAGAAACCTTACGTGCGTGACACCACGGTTTTATCTGCAGGTAATTTGCTCAATAATGATATTGGCAGCAGTTCTTATGACGGATATGCAGGGTTGCATGGGGGGATAGGAAAGACCTACAACCACAGATGGTACACCGGTATTGACGCTTTTGGTGAATGGGGTACTCAGCAGGATGATGAGAATAATAGCGGAACATTAAATAATTTGACCGTGGCCCACTCTACTATCAATGGTAATTACTCCAGCGCTACTTCAGTGAAGATTTCAAATACTTTTGGTGTCGATTTTAAACCGGGTATTCTCATATCCCCAACCACCTTGTTGTATGGAAAAGTCGGAGCTGTTTGGGCAGACATTAAAATTCATAATAGTTTTTCTACTACTGCTTCTGCCAAGATTGATACTCCTTTCAGGGGTAAAGAAGTCGTTAATTCTAATGGTAATTTCAGTGGTCAATCTGACAATGATGATACCAAGTCGGCGCTATTATTGGGCGTTGGTTGTGAGCAATACATATATAAGGATTGGATCACTTTTGACGTGGAATATAATTATGAAGACTATGGGCATATCAGCACTAGTACCGACGTTGAAGGTGGAGGTTCGGCGACTATTTCCCGTCATTTTTATCCACCAGTTACTGCGGATAATACTTTAATTTCTGCAGTTAACACTCAGGCTACAGCCCATGTTAAAGTCAGTGCTATAATGGCAGGCTTTAATTTTTACTTCGGGACTCATTTGATCTAAGTAAAGCGGTCAAGAAGTAAATACCCTAAGTCTGCTGCTTGCTGGACTCAACTTTGAGTCCAGCAACCTGATGAAAGTTACTTGGCCGGTGGTTATGTTCTTTTTGTTTGTCTTTATAAACCCAGCTTTGTCGGTACTTTTTTCTTTTTTTATAAAGAAAAGGTCAGACACTTACAGGCTCCGCCGGATTTTATAAATTCACTCATCGGGCAAGCATGCACTTCAAAGCCAATTTTTTCTAAAATGGATTGAGTAACCGGGCAGTTTTCAGGGGTGATAACATGATTATTAATGATCACAGAATTACAGGCAAACAGGGCGCCTTCTTCTTCAGGAATAGCCCATAGTTGACCCCATTGTTGCATGCTTTCTTGAGATGTTTTCGAAAAAGCTTGGGGAACCCATAAAGCTTGATAAGCATTCAAGGGGGTGAAGCAAGTGTCTAAATGGTAATAATGCGGATTGACCAATTCACAATACACTTTCTGTTGCACCTCAAATAATTCATATAAGTACGGATAGATTTCTTTATCCGTGCGGAAACCATAAGCTGAAAAAAGACATTCTCCTAAGAACAGTGCATCTCCCGCACCTTCAAATGCGGGACCGATATAATTACCTTGAGAGTCAAAGTAAATGGCCGGTTCGTTTTCAATTTGGTAGCCCTTTTGGCTAAACCAATTTTCATATTGAACATGCTCTTCCTGTCTTTGCGGATAACGAAAACGAGATAAAAATACTTTTTTCCCAACTCTAATGCCTGAATTAGCTGTAAAGACTAAATCAGGCAAGTCATTGGCAGCCTCGATAATTTCTACCTCAGCGCCGCAATCTGTTAAAGTTTTTTTTAAGATTTGCCATTGATGATTAGCAAGTTCGGTATCGGCTTTACAGTTAATATTCATCCAGGGGTTAATTTCATAAGCAATTTGATAGTACTTTGGTGGACACATTAATATTTTCATAATAGCAATAATAGGATGTTAAAGAGGCCGCTGCCCGGTCATTTTTCTTCTTTACTAAGAGCTTTCAAGAAAGTACGGGCGAAATCGGTCTGAGAAACTAATTGAATCACTTCTTGTTTTTTTCGGCAATTAAGCTTTTTCTTAATCTTGTTAAGATAGTACTCAACTGTCCGGGGTGACAAATTAAGGCTTGCGCCTGTTTGGTTCATGGTTTTACCTGACAGTACTTGCATAACACACTCCGCTTCTCTTTGAGTGAAATATACATTTTGAAGCGGCTCTCCTAAAGCATATTTCATTTTTCTCTTTTCATTTTGTATAGGGCATATTTGAGTACCCTCTAATTGAAAGTGCGTTTTTTTCAATTTTCGCTTATTTTTAACCTCATTTATTAAATTCTCCCAGTAACTTTTTTCCTTCCTGCCATTTTTCGATTTATACATCTTGCTATCCTTTTCCAATATTGATACAATACCTAAGTCGGGGCCCGGTATTTTCGAAGCATCTTTTAGCTCTTTATTGCATAATAAATGCATGAGAAGGGCGGGTCAATACCGGAATTTTCAGCAATTATGGGTGTAGTAACTAATCATGAAATTATCGACAAGTCAGATTTTGAAACGTTTAATGTTTCATAGAGGGATTCGTACAACGGAATTGGCCAGAAGGATAGGGCTAAAACAGCCAACGGTTCATCGAATTGTTGAAGGTGTCTCACCAAGTCCTCACCAATCTTCATTAGTTCCATTGGCAGAGTTTTTTGGAATTTCTGTCGAACAATTGCGGGGTGAAGACCCTTTGCCTTGGAGTCAATATGATACTTGGGGTTTACATGGCCAGGATATGGCTACCGTTCCTATCATTACTTGGGAAGAAGCGGTCCTTTGGCCGGAGAATATGGATAAAAAATCGGCTCGTCAAGAACCTATCCTAATGCCGAAACCGGTTAATGAAAACGTGTTTGCTTTAATTATGGAAGATTCTTCCATGAGTCCTCAATTTCCAAAAGGCACGGTACTGGTGATTGATCCGTCCCGTCCTTATAAAGACCGCAGTTACGTCTTGCTGAAAATGAAAGACCATACTCGAGCGGTGTTTCGTCAATTGCTATTGGATGCGCGTCAATATTATTTAAAATGCTTAAGTCCTGATTTAGATGGTGTTCGTGCTGAGCCTTTAAAAGATGACATTCAAATTTGCGGAACACTAATTCAAGCGCGTTTGAACTACGACGATTAAACACAATTCTCTCGGCTTCATCCATGAAGCCTCGGCCTACGGGCGCATTGTATGTGTCCGTAGGTTAACACATATGGTTTGCACAGCCAAATTCTTGTTTTTTTTACCCATAAAGATATGTTTGACGAAATTTATAGTATTTCCAGAAATAATAATTTAATCATAACCTGTTATGGTGACGAGGTAACTATCACGGGAGAAAATTTAACTTTGGAAATTAAAAATTTAATCCGAAAAATAATTAAAAAATCTGGTTTAAAAATAAAAAGAACAAAAGAAACAGGATACAGCGTTAATGTTTCAAAAAAAATTACCGGAGTTATATTAAAAAAGAAGAAAAAAGCGATCTAGATCGACTATGCGGTTTAGCTCATTATGCTAATCAAATACGACCTAATTAAAAACTTGATAGCCAAATACCACAATTTGTCTTATCATTTTTACGGCGCAATGAAATTTGGTTTTAGTTGTGGGTAGAGATTAATTTACAGCAGTCTTAATGACAACAGTTCTATGGAAGAAAAATCGTAATCGTTCACGGTGTAGATGGGAACGGCCACTATAGCTCCATATTTGACGAAA
>JAFEDN010000123.1 GCA_018241585.1 Pseudomonadota bacterium
GTTGATCAAAACCATACCATACTTGAAAGTCCTGAGTATGACTATGTGATTTATACTCATGGCTATTGTGAAAAGACTATTCCGGAATTTAAAAACAAAAAAAATTTCAAAGGTGAAATCTACCATACTTTTTCCGTTTCACAAGAACTTTTAGATAAACTAATTGCCCAAAACAAAAAAATAATATTAATTGGCGGCAGTAAATCTGCCACTGATTTAATTTTAAAATTTCAAGATTATGCCTACAAAATTGCCTGGCTAGTTCGAAAGCCTTACTGGTTTTTTGACTACTCATTAAGAAAAAAATGGCTAAAGCAAAATAAAAATTTTTTATATCACAAAGCAATTTTTCTGACCGGTCTATTTCTTTCTAGTCAAATACCAGCTCTTTCACTGCGAATTTGGAGCTGGTTTCATTTGATTAAAACATATGGCAAGAAACCGCATCATGATTTTAAAAAATTTCATTTCGGCATGATCGATAAAACTCAATTTAAAAAAATTGATGAATATTTCCAAGATAATGGCACAGAAGGTGATATAGCAGAATTGGTAGCAGATGGGGTAATACTGACCAATGGTAAATTTATTAAAGCCGATACCATTATTTGTTGCACTGGCTCAGGCCCAACTGCCGTTGGTGTCGACCTTGAAATCGATAGCAAACAATTTAATACCGAAACCATCAATAAAGTTTATCGCTCTAAGGTCATCCCGGAGCTTCCTAATCTCATTTTCACCGCCTATCATCAATTTTCTATTGGCACTGTGGATGGTTTATTACAAGGCAATTGGATTCATGCTTATATTCAAGCTCAACCTAGCAAAGCAGACCTTTACCGCAATCTGACCTTATTTTCAAAACCTTTTTTTGCCAAACCAGCATTATTTGATTCCGGGGATTATTTGATCAAAAGCATCAGCAAAATGTATTACCCTTTTTTTTCCAACAAGGAAATCAAAACTTTACCTTTTCTAAAATGGTTTTTGGCTACCACTTTTAATGGTAGCAAAAAAATTGTGCCCTTTGACTTTAATCCTTTGGACATAAGCAAAGAGCAAAAGACTAAATCGCCACTGCTACTCATTAAATTTTTCCGGAATTTTCTGATGCCATGAAGTCTCCTGCTGGTAACGATGAGCAATGTTCAGCAATTTGGCTTCACTAAAATAATTACCAATCAATTGTCCTCCAATAGGCAATCCTTGTTGACTAAAACCAATCGGCAACGCCAAAGCACAATTACCGGCTAAATTAACCGCAATTGTGTAGACATCAGAAAGATACATGGCCACTGGATCTGACATTTTTTCACCAATATTAAATGCAGGTGTTGGAGTGGATGGAGTTAAGATCACATCAACTTGTTTGAATGCTTCCAGAAAATCCTGTCTAATTAAATTACGAACTTTTTGTGCTTTGCGGTAATAAGCGTCATAGAATCCTGAAGATAACACATAAGTTCCTATTAAAGTTCTTCTCTTTACCTCTCTGCCAAAACCTTCGCTACGAGTGCGTTTATATAAATCTGCCAAATTAACTGGGTCTTTGCAGCGATACCCATATCGGACTCCATCATAACGGGCTAAATTCGCTGAACATTCAGCCGGAGCCAATACATAATACACCGAGGCGCTTAAATCGGTATGCGGTAAACTGATTTTGGTAAAGGTTGCTCCTAATTTTTCCAGGACTTTGATTTGCTGTTCAAGCGCTTGCTCAATCGACTGGTCTAAACCTTGACCAAAATACTCATCCGGCAAGCCAACTTTTAATCCGGAGAGATCATCGTTTAAAGTTTGGCTGTAATCGGGTACAGGATGATTGATACTGGTTGAATCTTTTGGGTCATAACCAGCCATGGTGTTTAATAATAACGCCACGTCCTCCGCGGTCTGCGCAATGACTCCTCCTTGATCCATACTGGAAGCAAAAGCAATCATGCCATAACGCGATACCCGGCCATACGTTGGTTTTAAACCCGTTACCCCACATAAGGCCGCCGGTTGTCTGATCGAACCACCTGTATCTGTAGCTGTAGCTCCTGGAGCTAACCGAGCAGCCACAGCCGCAGCAGACCCACCAGAAGAGCCTCCCGGTATTTTATTCAAATCCCACGGATTCTTAACTGGCCCATAGTAACTGGTTTCGTTAGAAGAACCCATGGCGAATTCGTCCATATTGGTTTTACCCAATAAAACTACCCCCGCAGAATTAAACTGTTCGACGCTAGTCGCATTATAAGGCGCAATAAAATTATCCAGCATTTTTGAGCCACAGCTGGTCTTTACTCCAGTAGTACAAAAAATATCCTTTTGGGCGATAGGAATTCCCGTCAAGGGCCCTGCTTTGCCGGCGGCAATCAACTGGTCAGCTGCCCGGGCTTGTTCAAGCGCTAGACCTTCAGTAATGGTAATAAAGCAATTGAGTTGCGAATCTAATTGCTTAATCCGTTGTAAAAAATAACTTGTCAGCTCAACACTGGAAATTTTTTTATCTCTTAGGTTTTTACTCAGAGCAGCTAAAGTTTGTCTATGCATAAGTATCCTATTCTTCAGTTTCAAGTACCGCAGGAACAACATATAAGCCCATCAAGCTT
This sequence comes from Pseudomonadota bacterium, assembly GCA_018241585.1. Classification (GTDB taxonomy): domain Bacteria; phylum Pseudomonadota; class Gammaproteobacteria; order Coxiellales; family Coxiellaceae; genus JAFEDN01. The sequence continues at coordinate 2,601 of JAFEDN010000123.1, forward strand.
TGCGGCGCATTATTTAAAAAAAGATCTCGTTGATCACTAGTTGTTGCTTGATCGGTGCGTAAAGGTTGCAAGGCGTCTAAAGGGTGCGCCATGGGTTGAATTTCATTGACATTAACCCGGTTCATTTTATCGACTAACTGGAGAATGTTATCTAAATCGTGGGCGAGAGATTCAATTTCTGATTCATTAATTGACAAACGAGCTAAATGTGCGATTTTTTGCACTTCAGAAGGAGTAAGGGCCATATATTTTACCTCAAAAAATGTAGGAACTGCGTATGCAGGTCTATACACCTGAAATAGTTACAGAAATAGCCGCCCTCACTTCTTCTGTTTAATCCTTAGAAATTAACGACTTTAATTTTAATTTCTGTTTCAGCCTTGTTGATAGCAAATTTGGTCTCATCAAAGCTGGGATTGTGATTCAGCCGGGGGTTCTGGGAAAAACCCACCCCTTCGACAGGGCGTCCTATCAAACTTCTCTTTAACTTACCACTTTTATCTTCATCTTGAAATAGTTTGATAGCGTAATAGCCATAAGGTAAGTTGGTAAGCTTCCAAACAGCGGTGTGATTATGAATGGTTAAACTGGCCGATTGATAGGCTAATAATCCATGCGGGTCTTTGGCTTGAAAATTCTGTTGACTATTATACATTGCAATTCTGGCTATGCCACGGTCACTTTTAAACCCTGTGATTACCACAGTTAGACTGCCATGATTTTTAGCTTGAGCGGAATTAACCTCCGCAGCTTGTACAGCTAACGGCAAAATAAACCATAATGAAAGAAGCGCGAGCAATATCCGTTTCAATTTCATAAATCCTCCTTAATTAAATGAAGCTGGGTTTATTGATTCTAGCCTAGAATGTGTACAACGCAAATTCAATATAAACTTTCCTACAAGTAAGCTCCAAAAAGATTGCATAACTTTTTGAAGAGTAACAAATAAGAACAAAAGGAGACAGGACTCTGAAAAGTTAATCAGATTTTATGAATGCTAAGTTTAAACCAGGACAGACAGGAGGTAAAAAAATTCTATCCTAACTGCTCGCCTGTTTTAATAGCATTTTTCATATACACTGTATGAAACAGATTACTGCAGTCTACACTCAGGTAAGCATTCTCAGTGTTAAAAATACGAAAACATATTTTTTTGGCGCCATACCAATGCTGCCAAGTGAAATAACCGGTTCCGTCTTTTTCAATTACATAAACGCCGGTATCTGTTTGCGGCTCATTATTAACTTTAGAAGACAATTTGCCCTTGATATTCCCTTTGCCATCCAAATACATGGAAAAAGTATTGCTGCCTAAATGACCCTCAAAATCATCCATTTTCACAGATACGGCGGTTTTTCCAACAAACGCATTGGTTATCTGTTCTTTATTTAAAGATTTCAAGGTGGCAGAAAAAACCGGCGTGCTAATAGCCACCATGGTAATTAATAAAAGACATTTTCTCATGAGCTTTCCTCGTCAGCTATATAAGCATCGATTGTTACACAGTTATTACTGGTAAGCAAATGATGAAATAACTCTTGCTCATAGTTAGGAACAGATTTTATCCGTATTGATAATGAAAACAAAATAATTTATCTTCGAAAGAATAGAAACTACATTATAGCGTTTCTATTTGTTTCTGTTGAAATAAGGATTGGCATTTACAGGAGTTAAACGTGGAAATTAGAACTCTTTTGAGAATCAAAATATTGAAACTGACCGGATGGCTGCTCTTTTTCTTTCGTTGTAAAAGTAGTGAACGTTATATTCTTGATCTTATCAAAAAGCAAGGGATTGAAGTCATTAATCACCGTGACGATGATGAAATAGATCAAATTTGGTAATGTAAGGAGAATGGCTAATAACGAGGGGCATGCCTGTTACAGCCATGACCCTATTTCTTGCTCAAGGTAAAACAGTCATGGCAGGCACTATATCTTCAGTTAATTCCTAGTTCTGATTTAAGTTTTGCTGATCATGCTTACTTTTGTTTGAATTTAGAATTATAGAATTAGAATATTTTAAATCTAATAGATATTTGGTAAAATATGCATCGATCAAGTATAGATACGTTATTGTCGGCATGCCTATGTGATTTATTAGGATTCTAGAGGTGAAGATATTGAAATCCTGGCTCTTTGTAAATCATCCTGAGCTTTAGAAAAAATAAAATTGGAGCATGTTTGGATGCACAGAGGTTAGGGAAGACTATTTTCTTATTATTAAAGCAATAAAGTGAGTGATTTATGAAACGTTTATTCCATATTGTTATCGTTGTGGTCTCATTATTCAGTTGGGTTTGTTCCGCGCAATCTAACCCCGCTGATCAGCCTGCTACGGCAGAAGATGTCAAGAAATATTTTCAGGTAATAAATTCTGATGATCTTTTTAAACCCTACAATACGATCATTACTCAAGCTGTACAAGAGTCAATACATCAGATGTATCTCCAACACAAGGAGGAACTGCCTCCTGACTATGAAGCAAAGATAGACCCGGTAATAAGCAATTTGTTTGAGAATATGCCGTGGAATGAGATAATTCAAGCGATCATTCCCTTATATCAGAAGCATTATACTCACGATGATATGAGCAAGCTGATTGCTTTCTATTCTTCACCTACGGGCAAGAAGTTGGCTAGAGAGGACTCTGCACTGACCGCCGAATCAATGCAGTATATAGAGCCAATTATGAAAAATTACATAGAAACAGTTAAACAAAAGATAATAGTTGAAACCGCCGAGATGATCGTGCAATTCAACGAAACAACCACTACCCCTGATTCTGATTTCTTAAAATCAAAAGACGATATAAAATGTGTATCGCAAAAGAAAGACACTGGGGAGTTTATATTTACTCCATGTAAATTCTAATATGGCCATAAAAATATATTCTTTGTTAGGCAATCTCAAATTAGCTCAGCCCTTCGCTATCGGCGGAGCTACGACTGTAAGTATAGTGGTACACCCCAACCCAAACCCGTCAAGCTTCAAGCTGTTGAATTAAGTTATCGAAGAACTATCGCCTCGCTATATCACATTGTTTGAAAATAGTTGGCGCATACTACGACTATTTTTATTAATAAACGACTTTCCACCGTCAACTTTGACACCGGCCTTTGCAACAATAGTGCCCAAATCTTAATAGAAAGAGGAAATTTAGATGTGAATTTTGGGAATGGGCAGGCTTTTCTTATACGCGATTCCAGAG
>JAFEDN010000124.1 GCA_018241585.1 Pseudomonadota bacterium
GCTTTTTCAAAAATTTTTCTGAAAAATTAATTTAAGGGTGAAATATGCGGGTTAAGACCCGAAGGCCTGTTGGGCAGTTATCCCGGCTGGGGAGGCAAATTAGCGGGATTTGCCTTGCGATTGGCTGGTTTATTACACGTTGCAGAATATAGTTTGGTGGAACAAAATATTCACGTTACCACGATGCAAAATGCTCTCCGCTTAGCCGAAGCCCTTCGCATCCATGCCCTGGCGGTGTTTCAATGGATGTGCCGAGATTCCGCCAGTGATGACGCTCAAATCGTTTGGCAATGGATTCAAACCCGCGGACAAGGTTCCTTTACTCAAGCGGAGATTCGTTTTGCCTTAAGAAATAAAAAACAAGGTCAATCCGAACGGTTAATGAAAGCGTTAGCGCGGCTGCAGGAACGTCATTTAATCAGCCCACCCGTGAAATTAAACACTCGTAAACCCACCACTCTTTATCGTGTGAATCCCTTGGCGCTGCCTTCTATTTCAGCGGCATAACATAAAAAATGAGTAATTTGTCAAATCACTCCTTTCGGGGAGTGACAGTGTTTCAGATTAACTCTAAACCCCGATGCTGGAGCTATTTAAAGTAATATGGTTAATTTCTTCTTTCATCATCAAATCATGCCGAAAATAGGCTTTATTTGCGAACAAAAATGAATTTTCTTACCTGAGTGCGTATTTCGGTCAAATCGATCACTGTTAATCACAACGGAAAAAAATATCGTTGCCATGCAAGATTGTATTTTTACATCAATGATAATATAAATGATTCAGATCATACTCTATTCTCTTCATTTTACTTTCTCTAACACACCAGAAAAAGAGAAAAAGAGAACTTGTCTATTTTTTTATCTCTGCACAGTATGAAATAAACAAATTAGGTTGCTAGAAGAAAATTAAAATCTATACAATTTCTCTTTTTCTCTTTTTCTGGTGGGGTAAAGAATTTAAAATGTGAAATCAAGCACATTAGAATGTATTTTTTAGAAACATTGAACGTTTCAAAAATATTATTGCCTGATCAATCAACCCGCTAATGAAATTAAATACCCGTCAGCCGATAATCTTATATCGTGTAAAACGCTTAAGTATTGCTTTCTATTTCAGCGTTATCAATAAAAAATGGTTTGTGGTCACCTACTCCCGGCAGAGCAGGTGGTTTCGGAATGTGTAACAGAGAGCATTGAAGGTGAGGCTGGGCAAAATAAAAGAAAAAATCAGAAGGTGGGAAAAGCAATATTCATTCTGAAAAAAGACCTTTTTTATTGAGAGTGTATTATTTGGCTTTGAGTTCTGCTGGCATAAATTGAATTTGATAACGGTCATCACCGACGAATATTTCCATACTTTTACTTTGGGTGGCATCCATTTTTACCAAGGCTTGCTGCAATTCACGCCTGCCCTGCGGATCACGGAGAATTTTACGCAATTTATCGCTCATTACGGCTTGCATCAAGTTGTCCTCTTTTTAAAATTTAAAATAGGGCAAAAGACCATTTTTTATATAATGATACGGATATCATATCATTATTTATTCTTCTATTTCTTGATTGTATCTATAATTTACCTCTGCATTTGTCCCTGATTACAATCATGATGAGTTAAATTATTTTTTGGGTTTTTTATGTAGTCTGCGAGAAAACTGCCTTTTTTGTTCGAGTTCTCTGCGATCAAAACCTATGGGTAAACCATCAATCACCACTAAAGATAGATGTGGCAACACTCGGTGATCAAAGATCGTCAGCATTATTTCTGGGTATTCTGACATCGCTTGAGAAGGACTAATGATTCGCGATAATTTCTTTTCCATAAAAAACACCTCGATTAAACAATGGGGCATCATCAAAATGCCCTATTTTTCCAGGCCCAATGAACACTCCGATTGGAAAATTGTTCTATTGAGTTCTAAAATGATCTGTACAGTTCTGGAATATGCTATCTGAATCTATGAAACACATTTCATTTTTTGAAAATTGACGTAAGTTCCGATTTGAAGCGGATAAAATTCTGTTCTTCACCGCAGGGCGTGTGAAAAATTTCACACGTAAATTCTCCAAAAGTGAAAAATTCGCCCAGATAAAAAGATTTCGACTGAATAAAAATTAGCCATTTGGAGGATATAAACTGATGTGGAACACAGATTATTTTGATTGTATTAGTAATGATCAAAATTCTTCCGATTATGCCCCATTTTCCCTGTTTTACTTTTCATTACCCACCAGAAAAAGAGAAAAAGAGAAATTGTATAAATTTTAGTCTTCACCTCGCCGTCTATTTTGTTTATTTCATACTAAACAGAGATGAAAAAATGGACAAGTTCTCTTTTTCTCTTTTTCTGGTGGGGTAAAGAATTTCAAACGCGAATCAGATGACTCAGGGATGTCATTTTTTTAAACAATGGCCATTCGAATGGATCGGAGGATTCCGCTCTAAAAAGCGGATTTATTTGTTTAAATAATGAACTATTAGAGTGCTTTCATTATCCTGCGGCATCGTCCGAAAAAAAACTGAAAAGTTGTTAAAAAATTCTTTTAGCATATTCATTCGGAGGTCAGGGATGTACAGGAAAGTGAAAAGGACGCCCCTCGTTTTTGATCATAAACCGGCTTTGATCAAAGCGATCAAGATCTGTGATTATTCCCAAAAGAAATTGGGGGATTGGAGTGGTCTCGGCGCTCCAAAAATTAATTATCTGCTGAATCGTGGTCAAACAGTGAAACTGGAAGATGCGTTGGCGATCCAGGAGGTTACCCAGAAAAAAGTGAAATGGTATGAATTAGCTGAACCGAATGAATTGAACCAGAAATTAATGGCAAAAAGCGATCTACTGCACAACATGAGTATCAGTGAACGAGTGGAGCTGGGATTAGTCTATGAAGCGGAGCTGAGAAGTCGTCCCGCCGGCAGTGTCAAAGGTCGTATCGAATGTGAGGCGGCCAGGCACGTTCTTTTTGGTAATTATTCTACCTATCGTCAGGCGAAGAAAGTGAAATTACAGGGGATTCCGGAGTGTGTGGCAGCCATGGATTTAAAGAAATTTAAAATATTTCCGCTGTCTGATGTGGCGGATTATCCACCAGAGCAACAACGCTATTTATTATCACTGGCGCTTCGGCCAATGAAAGCATGGATGAGAGCACATCCGGTTAAAGCAAAAACACCCACCCATCCCATCCCTGACAGCCCTGAAGACGAGATATCATCCGCCATGGACACAGTCTGGGTTTCTTCAAAACGTCCTGCCATTCATCCTGACTCTCATGCGCATGTGTTAAAAATGATTCGAGCGGTGCTGGAGGATTCAGCATTAGGAAAAGCCGAAAAAAACAGTCAATTGCCCTTGCGGTTATTTTTCTTGAGTTTATGTTGCCATGCGGATGAACAAGGACGATGCCAACTCGTCGATTTAGAAGCCATTGGGAAATGCTTATGGGGGAACCGCCGGGATGGGCATACCGCCCTTCAGTACTTGTTAAAAGCAGGTAAAGTGCAATTATCGCCCTTGGCAGGAGAATCATCATGATTTCAGTGATGATTATTGATCCGGATTGGCATTTAGCCAGCATGTTAAAAGGAGTCATCGCCAATCATCCCGATATCATTTTTGTCGGTATCGCTCAAACCGGTGCGGAGGGATTGGAAATGATCAAAAAATATAAAGGAAAAAATCCCCTATTTGTATTGATGGCGATGGAATTGCCGGATATCTTGGGAGAGTCATTATGCCGCTATATTCATCGGCATTGGCCTAAAGTGTCAATGATCTTGACGGTTCACTCGGTACATTGGCCGACGCTCAGTCGATTGGTGGAATCACCGGCCAAAGGTTATTTGTCCAAGCAACGGTATTATTTAGCGATGGACGCCATTCGCGCTGTTTACTCCGGCAAAACGTATCTACAACCTGATTTAGCCTTAGAATTACTGCGTTATCGAAAAAATCCCACCATTCCGCAATTAGAAATGTTATCCTCTCGTGAGTATGAGATTATTCTGTTATTAGCCCGCAATAAAACCTACGAGGAAATTGTCGAGATCACCCATGTGAGTATTAAAACCGTCTATAATTTGAAGGTTTCCGCCTGTAAAAAATTAGGTATCGAAGAACCGGCGCAAATTCGTGGATTGATTTTTTCTGAAGCGGTCGTTAAACATTAAAATTAGTATTCAAGCGTCAATGATTTTGGCGGAATTTGCAGGCAGCGATTGAATTCGATGTTGAGCTACTCGGCAATAATCAGCGGAAATATCTATCCCCACAAAGTGCCTACTCAATTTGATAGCAGAAACAGCGGTGGTGCCACTGCCCATAAATGGATCCAGGATCATATCATTTTTTTGAGTAAATAATTGAATAAACCAGGTGGGTAACGATTCTGGAAAAGCGGCGCAATGCTGTTGATTATGAGACTCAGTCGCCAAGTGTAAGACATTGCAGGGATACACTTTATCTTTGTTTAACCAATGACTGAGATTGCGTGCAAAGGGACTACCAGTATTCATTCGCTTTAAAATTTTGTCTGCTGCCTTTAATCGTTGCATTCGACCCACCGTTGAGGGATGAATGGGGACCATCACTGCTTCTTGGTACATATAAAATTTTTTCTGCTTGTTAAATTGTAATAATCGTTCCCAACCATCACGCAGGCGGTTCGGCCATTTACCAGGGACGCTGTTTTTCTTGTGCCAGATAAATTCCTCTGTCCACAACCATCCTTGTTCGCGCAAAGCTAAAATGAGTTTCAACACATAAATAGATCGTTCTCCTTGAACCACATTCTCCTTGATATTGAGCACAAACGTGCCGGTGGATTTTAAAACGCGCTGGAGTTCTGCCGCAATTGGGATAAACCAGTCGACGTACTGATCTGGTGGCGTACTGGGATATTGCTTTCGGCGTTGATTGGCATAAGGCGGAGAAGTAAAAATCAGATCGACCGATTGAGCCGGCAATCGAGTGAGCAGCCGAGAGGCGTCGCCGCAAAAAATTTGATTCATCCAGTCTGTGGTCATCGTGATTTTTACCGCATGGAAACAGATTCCTATTAACGTACCTGAACCCGGTGAAAAAATTTCATTTATTTGGCGTGTTAAATATTTCTATTCCTAATCCCATGGAAGGACTGATAAAAATGTATAAAATTTAACTAATAACCGTATATTTAACTTGAATATGCATAATGGGTGGAGATTAAAATCCAAAAAAATACAGAAAAGGTTGAGGAAAAACCGGGTCTTGCATTCTCGAAAAACTGAGGTACCATAACAAGCGTCAAGGGACAAGTGTTGCCACACCTGCCCTCGACTAACCACCAGAGTTACTAAAGGAACTTTAATGGCTAAGAAAACTCTATCAGATTTTTGCGTATTCGTCTTGAAAAACGGTCGGTTTCGACGGTTTAAATTTCCTTTTGAAAGTATTCAGCAGCGCTTTTTGGGCGGGGTTGAATGCTGCCTGTCTTGTTTTGGGACATCAGTCGGCTCAGAAGGGATTTTGTCGTGGATCATCGGTTTCGGCGTTGGCGCGGGATGGGCAATCTTAGTTCAGGAGCCAGGGCGGCTGACGAACCGATTGTCGGGAAATCCCGTCCTGGTGGGTGGCCAATTAATAAAAAACACTCGATCAGGAAGACACCATGACACATCATTTATCTCGCACGGATGACACAAACAAAACCCCTATATTTGAAGTCTTTTTGAGAAATATCACGCGGTCGTTGCCGCAGTACATTTTCTTAAAAGATCAAAAATCAGTTTATTTAGGCTGCAATGAGAATTTTGCCCGTCTGG
>JAFEDN010000125.1 GCA_018241585.1 Pseudomonadota bacterium
CTCAGCAGTTTCCTTCGTTGAACACATTATTACAGATGCGATTCATAGGAATGCATCCGATATCCACTGGGAACCACTGGCGGATGGTTACCGGGTTCGATTTAGAATTGATGGTTTATTACATGAGATGGCCCAGGCTCCCTTACTGGTCACCGATGCTATCGTCAGCCGTTTAAAAATACTCGCTCAATGTGATATATCAGAAAAAAGAATGCCTCAAGATGGTCGATTTTCTTTTGTCTCTTCCAGTGGTCAAAGCCGGGATTGCCGCTTGAGTAGTTGCCCTACGATCCATGGTGAGAAAATAGTGTTAAGATTGCTAGAGGCCAATAAACAACTCCTTAACCTTAACGAACTTGGACTAACTGATGCTGATCAAGAAATATTTCTGCATCATTTATCTCAACCCCAAGGGCTGATTTTAGTCACGGGGCCAACGGGCAGTGGAAAAACTGTAACTCTTTATACTGCTCTAGAGCAGCTAAATCGCGAAAGCCGTAATATTTCCACGGTGGAGGAACCAGTAGAGATCCAAATTCCAGGAATTAATCAGGTCAATGTTAATGAAAAAGCCGGCTTAACCTTTTCCAATGTGCTGCGAGCTTTGTTACGGCAAGACCCAGATATAATTATGGTGGGAGAAATTAGAGATAAAGAAACCGCAGAAATTGCCGTCAGAGCCGCCCAAACAGGTCATTTAGTTCTTTCAACGCTGCACACCAATAATGCTGCTGATACCTTAATTCGTCTTCTTAATATGGGGATAGCCGCTTATAACTTAGCTAGCTCATTGCGTCTAATCATCGCTCAACGCTTGGTCCGCAAGTTGTGCGATCATTGCAAACAACAAAAAACTGCAAGGGATTGTGGCTACTGTTTCGATGGCTTTCATGGTAGAGAAGCAGTATTTGAGCTGATGCCTATTTCAAAAAATATCAGTGAGAGCATCCTCACGGGTACACGAAACGATATTATCAGGCAAGCCAAAAAAGAAGGGCTGCAAGATTTAATGCAATCTGGACTAGCCAAGGTACAAGCAGGGATTACCAGCTTGGCAGAAGTTTATAGAGTCATTTCACATGAGTAACTCGTTTTATTGGTATGGAATCGACTCGAATGGACTGAAAATAACGGGTCAAGAAAGTGCTAGCGATCAAGATGCCTTAAAAAGGGCATTACAAAAACAAGGGATTACTCTACTATCTATACGAAAAAAATATTTTCAAAAGAAAAAAAGAGTTTCTTTTTTGCAAATAAGTGAATTTACTGCTTCATTAGCGATATTACTTCAAGCAAATATCGGTTTAATGGAATCCTTGCAAATTATTTTAGAAGAAAATACTAACTCTGTAATGAAGGATATCATTGGTAGAATTAAACAAAATCTTGAACAAGGCTTGAGTTTTAACCAAGCCCTTAGGCAATTACCAAAATATTTTGACACTTTATATTGCAGTTTAATCGCTGCGGGTGAAAGTTCTGGAACATTAACTTATATGTTGGCGCTATTAAGTGAGTATCAACACAGATTGATTCACCTACGATCAAAAATAATCAAGTCTTTATTTTATCCTGCTACCGTGACAATAGTTGCGTTTTTGATCACTTCTGGTTTGCTACTATTTGTTGTTCCACAATTCAAAAGTATATTTAGTAGCTTTAATGCTCAGCTACCATTTTTTACTAATCTAGTCATTAATATTTCTACTTATTTTCAAAAACAAATTATGGTATTTATTTTGGCTATTGCTATGTTGGGCATCGGATATCATTTTGCTATAAAACGATCTCAGAAATTAAAATTTTGGAAAGATATCGTTCTGTTAAAATTGCCTTGGTTTGGTAATTTGTTGCAAATTGCTGTGACCGCACAATGGACTAAAATACTAGCGACACTGTTATCTGCCAAACTCCCTTTAAATCATGCTTTACGAATTACTGAAAATACTATTAATAATCAAAAGCTGCGACTTGCATTAGCAGGAGCTATCGTACAGATTACTGAAGGCTGTTCTTTTTACCATGCCATGGCTAATCAATCTTGTTTCCCTTTGAAAGTCATTCAGATGATCAAGGTAGGCGAAACCACCGGGCAATTGGATTGCTTACTTAATAAAGCTTCGGAAATTCATCAGACAATGCTGGATAAACACCTTGAATATCTTAGTAAATGGTTAGAACCGGCCATTATGTTAATTCTGGGAATAATCACTGGTAGCTTGATAATCGCCATGTACTTACCTATATTCAAATTAGGAGCCGCCATCTAGATTTTAGCAATGACTGCGATCAGACACACTTTTTCTCATATCAGAAACATGCCGGGGGCTTTTTGGGTAGTTATTGTCGTTGCCTTTATCAATCAATTAGGCAATATGGCTATGATGTTTTTAGTCGCCTATCTTACGGTTCATTTCAAATTTAGTCTTCCTGCCGCCTCACTAATCTATGCCTTGTTATGCGGTGCTATGTTAATTAGTGGAACAATCGCCGGCGCCACCGCTGATCATTTTGGAGCTGCCAAAGTAATGGCAATTGTCTTGTGCACCAATGCTGTCGTACTACTTTGTATGCCGCTATTCAATCATTTTTGGAGTATTGCCCTGATGTGCATTCTCTGGGGAATCGTCATCGGTGCTTATCGTCCAGCCGCACAAACTTTTTTAATGCATGTTGCCCCAGCTGAATCTTATCGAGTCGCTTTTTCTATTTTCAGACTTTGCTGGAATTTAGGAATGAGTATTGGCCCGGCCATTGGCGGCTATTTGGCCACGCATTCTTTCCAATTAATTTTTATTTTTAACGGAGTGGCCAATATAGTCGCGGGTATTATTCTGGTTTTAGGCTTGCTCTTTAAACCCGGGGTGGATCAGCAACCACCGCCATCAACTTCTGAGCACAAGCGATGGGGTTGGAGCTATTTATGGCATGATAAGTTATTGTTGATTTTCGTACTCGGGATGATACCGGTCACCATGGTTTTTTATCAAAATGGGTCTACTATGCCGGTTTTCATCCACCAAAACTTGGGTTTGCAGCTCACTATCTATGGATTATTATTTACTTTAAACACTTTAATGATTGTCTTTTTTGAACTGCCTATCAGCATTATCACTTTGACTTGGCCCGCTAAACGTAGCCTTATAATAGGAAGTATTTTGATGGCTACAGGATTTGGAGGATTTTATTTTTCTTCTTCCGCCTGGCATTTATTCCTCTTAACAGCAATCTGGAGTCTAGGAGAAATCATTTTTTTCCCAACTGCCAGCAGTTATGTGGCTGAATTGGCGCCCCCAGCCAGAAGAGGCAGTTATGTATCTATTTACAGTACCAGTATCAATACCGGATTGCTGGTAGGCCCGTGGGCCGGAGCTATTATTATGCATGCTTTTACAGGTAGAGGGTTATGGTTAGCTTGTTGGTTATGGGGGCTAGTTTCATCGGTTATTTTTATATACCTTGGTAGTCCAAAACGTGATACATTTGATTGATGGAATATTTTTATTTATTCATAGTGGGATTACTATTCGGTAGTTTTTTAAATGTAGCCATATTTCGCTACCCTGCCATGCTCAAAAGAAAGTGGCGATCCGAGTGCACTGACTTTTTAGATTTACCTGTTGAACCCACCACCACATACAATTTAGCATTACCGCATTCACATTGCCGGCAATGCAACCAACCCCTCAAATTTTGGCACAATATCCCGATTATTAGCTATCTCTCTTTGCGAGGTAAGTGTTATTTCTGTCGGCATGCTATATCTTTACAATATCCCCTTATAGAGTTATTAACTGCTTTGATCACTGTTTTGATAGTTTGGAAATGGGGATGGGCATGGCAAAGTGCGGCAATTTGGCTGATGTGTTGCGGGTTAATTACCTTAGCGTGTATCGATTGGCGAGACCAAATTCTGCCAGATACGCTCACCTTATCCTTGCTTTGGCTGGGACTAATGGTTAACCGTTATTCGATGATCACCTCTTTGAATGAGGCTGTTCTGGGCGCGATCACCGGTTATTCAATTTTATGGATCGTAGCACATGTTTTTATGTTAATCCGCAAAAAACCCGGGATGGGCCATGGTGATTTTAAAATGCTGGCGATGCTAGGAGCATGGTTAGGAGTGATACCGCTTTTTTATGTTTTGCTGGCAGCGATTTTATTAAGTTTATTTTTCAACTTATCTTTATTGCTTTTTAAAAAAATTAATTTTGCGCAAACTCTCCCTTTTGGCCCATGGCTAGCCATTTCAGGAGGAGTGATGTTGATTTTTCATCCTACTATTGCTGATTGGATTGCAAAATGTTTTGCGTTGGTTTAACCGGGGGAATCGGTAGTGGTAAAACTACGGTTGCTAATTTTTTTTCAGAACTAGGGGTGACGATTATTGACTGTGATCAGATTACTCGTGACCTGACTCAACTTGGGACAACCGGTCTAAATTCCATTATTAAACATTTTGGTAGTACGATTTTAACCGCTGCCCAAGAGTTGGATCGAAAGAAACTTAGAAATATCATTTTTAATAACCCAAAAGAAAAAGAATGGTTAGAATTTACCTTACACCCTTTGATTTTGGCTGAAATTCATAAACAAATCCAATCTGCTGCTCCTCCCTATTGCGTCGTGGTTATTCCGCTTCTGGCTGAAAAACAAGAGTACTTCGCCTTTCTTAATCGAATCTGCGTTGTGGATGCTCCTGAATCGTCGCGAAAAATTTGGGCGGCCAAAAGAGATCAGTCCAGTTACTCGGAAATTAATAAGATTATGAATTCTCAATATACTGCTCTGCAACGGCTTAGTATTGCCGACGACGTGATTCACAATGAAAAGGATTTAGAGTCTTTGAAAATTCAGGTACAACATTTACATCGTTTTTATATCGATTTAGCTTGTAACTATTCAGCCGGTGGATAGGAACGGCCAACTTTTCGTCAAATCTGAGCCAAAAGTGGCCGTTCTGCGTTTGCAAATTTATACTTCTGAACAGTTACTTTAGCTTCGCAATAGCCTGTATATCTTTACAAAATAACTCATTTTGAATATACTTTGCACATGGAAAAAGACCTTATCATCGATCAATCCCCTCTTGGAAAACCGACAGTTTATCGGGGGGAATATAATCCAGATTTATTGTTTCCTATAGCCAGAAGCCCTTTTCGTAAAGATTTGGGTATTGAAAGTTCTTTACCATTTTATGGCCATGATTTATGGAATGCCTATGAACTTTCTTGGTTAGATAATAAGGGCAAGCCGATTAGCGCAATTGCGCAATTTCTTTTTCCTTGTACTTCTCCAAATTTGATTGAAGCGAAATCTTTTAAACTGTATTTGAATTCTTTTCATCAAACGCGATTAAATGATTTAGATACTATTACCGGTATAATAAAGAAAGACCTTTCTGTCTGCGCTGGGTCTGAAATTCTGTTAGAAATCGCTCCTTTAACCACCATCCATTCGTGTGAATTAGGAAGACCGCATGGTTTTTGCTTAGATAATTTAGATATCGAAGTTGACGAATATCAGGTCAACCCTTCACTATTAAAGACTGAAATAGCAGAAACCACAGAAGCAGTTTATTCCGATATTTTTAAATCTAATTGTCTTGGGACAGGACAACCGGATTGGGGCACAATCGTTATTCAGTACTCTGGAAAAAAAATTAATCACGAATCTTTACTGAAATATTTAATCTCCTTTCGCCAACATAAAGAATTTGGAGAGCACTGTGTTGAAAGGATTTTTATGGATATTTGGAGGTGCTGTCAGCCTGTTAAT
>JAFEDN010000126.1 GCA_018241585.1 Pseudomonadota bacterium
GTTCAACAAAAAGCGGCTCAAACTTTTTAAAGGACAATTTGAATTCACTTTCAGAAGTTGAACGGGCTTGAGCATCTCTGCTAATTATCCAATGCAACTGGAGCTGTTTGTATACGGCCATCATGTATTGGCTACGAACTTTGATACATAAACTAGCACAGGGGTGTTTGCTATCAGCTATTTTGGATAATAGCTCAGCTCTTTCTTTTTTAAACTCCTGAATATTTTCATCTTCTCCCAACCTAATATTTCGCTTAACAGCATGCCCCGTGCGCGTCGCAATAATTTGCAAAATTTTTGATAAATGGGGCTGCAGCTCTTCAATTCTGAAAGGTTTTGGGAAATCCACTAGCAACTCTTGTTCGGTAATTGTACCATTCACAGGGCCAGCGCTAGTTTGGATTACAAATTCCATTTCATTGTACTTGTTTGCTCTTTTTACATAAAGCTTGCCAGGCTCAACGTTCTGAGTACCAGAACCTGCTGGGAATCCGCATAATTCGTACCTTTCATAATTCAGATTTGAGAAAGGCTGAAAATAATCGGTTTCAACGGGAGTGACATTTACTTGTGATGCGCTTTGTTGGTATTCTTTAACGGAATCACTGAGTGAAATTAAAATTTTTAATTGAAATTGAAAAAAGAATGGAATACTCTCCCTATCAAAAGATGTTTCCATTTTATCTTTTGACCCCACTAGAAAACCAGACAAAGATTCCAAAGCAGTCAAAGCTGAGGACCCAGATTGATTATTCCAATGCTCATCTGCCGTCTGTTGAATTATTTGTTTAAATTTTCCTGCCTCTATCGTTTTTTGGAGATGTAATTTTCTATAGGAAGTTCCAATCATGTTATAAACTTTATCAGCATAGTAATCTATTTTTTTTGTCATGATATCGATATTTTTTTCGTCGGGTGATAAAGATTCGCCGAAACTTTCAAGCGCTAACATCATTTCAGTTAAAACAGAATTTAGGTTTTTGTAAAGTTGAACTATTTTATTCGTTCCCTTAGAGAAACCCGCTTCTAAAAACATTTCCTCCCAATTAGTCGCAGTTTGTTCCTTTAGTTTTTCAGAACTTTTTGTCTTAACTGTCGATTCATGAGCAATTGCTTTCTTTCCCCTCTTTATTTCATCTGTGGCCACGGCCATTTCATATTCTTTTTTGCCCCAAGCCTTGTCAATTTTTTTATACACCGCCTCACTATCATCTAATAATGTCTGTAAATCTTGTATTTGCGTCTCTGAATCTATAATTTTTATTTCTTGAATCATTTTGGTCAGTTCAGATAAACGTTGAGAGTAGCCTACTAAAAGAGCGCTTTCTTGATTAATCTGCCTAATTTGGTCTTTTAAAGAAACAATATAAAATCTAACCATTCCTAAATGTCTGGTGAGTTCGGGACCTTTAATGGAGGAATGAGCTACTTCTTCTTGCAGGGTTTTTTCTAAATCCCCTTTAACATATTTTTCGACTTCTTCAATTTTAACTTCTTTTATGTCATCAGCTAATTCAATTTTTAACCCAAATCTTTTTTCAGCTCGGGCTAAAACTACTTCCGCTTGGATTAATTTTTCTAAAACCGTTCTTATTTTGTCAGTTTTTCCATCTACTCTTCCTATTTCTTTCGTTAAAAGACCATTAGCAACTACTCCATTATGGCCGCT
The DNA here is from genome assembly GCA_018241585.1 of Pseudomonadota bacterium. GTDB lineage: Bacteria > Pseudomonadota > Gammaproteobacteria > Coxiellales > Coxiellaceae > JAFEDN01. The sequence goes on from JAFEDN010000126.1 coordinate 1,670, forward strand.
AATTTTATCTACTAGCTCCATAAATCGGAGCTTATTTTTCGAATAGTAATTATTACTTTCTGCAATGACCGCCCTTGCACCACCATAAATCACTAGCAATGTTTCCAGTTCCTTTTTTAATTTTTCAGAATTTTTGGTTTTCCAATGTGCAACTAAAGGAGTTGTTACATTCTGTTTAATTCTTTTTGAATCATCCAAATTTGAAGCCGAAGACAACAACGAACTTGTCGAGGTTGAACCACGGAGTGAAAGCACTGACTCTTTTCTTCGCAATTCGATTTTTTCATCGACATCTTTATCTTCGCTGGCTTCAACATATTTGGCGCTGCCCACATATTTTTGCAGGGCGTGTAAATATTCTGTTACTTCTACATAATCTTCGCCTCGATCACTGAAATTTTCATATGAATTCAGGTTCGCTGTTAACGCATGCCACAGGTTGTTTGCCAATTCTGTTAATGGCATGGTGCCTGCAGAAGTAATACGTTCTGTTAAAAAAGGTTTTTCTTCGAATAATTTGGTGAACCAGGAATTTTTGAATTGCTTTTTAGTAATCGTTAATTTCATGTGGATGCTCCCTTATAAATTGATATCGCTCCAACGTCATATTAGTTAAAATTGTACGCGACGATAATTTTTTTTCAATGATAAAATTCTTAAGAAAAAATTAAGAAACTGAATATTATCTATTTTTTTCGCAAAAAATTTTTAAAAAAATTAAGCGCTCTTTTTAAAGTTAGTTGTTTTGGGAATTGTTGGTATTAGCAGTTTGCGCTTGCTGATCAGGAAAGACGTTTAAAATTCTCAACGATTCACTCATAACTTGCGCAAAAACCGGGGCAGAAACCATGGCCCCCATATGGCTACCATGTGGATCACGTAAATACACAGCAATCACCAAACGAGGATTAGAAAGCGGGGCAATACCTACAAAAGAAGAATTATATTTGTGATGATCATAACCATGCGGGCCTGCAATGTATGATGTACCGGTTTTCCCACCCACTCGATATCCTGGTATTTGCGCCCGGGTTCCGGTATGCCATTTTCCATCTGCAACATCGTTTTCCAATAAACCTAACATTTTATTGGCAATCACAGGCGATATTACCTGGGTTCCGGCAGGCGGGTTTGAAACTCTTAATAATGAGAGGGGCCGAAGCACGCCGCCATTGGCAAAAATGCTATAAGCATGAGCCAGTTGCAACGTGGTCACCGCTAAACCATAGCCATAGGCTAAAGTGGCAATTTCACTGGGCCGCCAAATGGATTCGTGAGCCAGTCTGCCGGCGGCTTCACCTGGAAAGCCGCTGCCAGTTAACTCACCAAAACCAGCAGCATGCAATAGTTTCCAATGATCTTGCGGTGATAACGACATCATAATTTTGGTTGCGCCAATATTGCTCGACATCGCTAATACTTCTTTCAAGCTAATCACCCCGAAATCATCATCATCGGTGATCCGGTAGCCGCCCACATTCATCCAGCCCGGGCGAGTATCGATGATTGTATTCGGCGTATATTTGCCGCTAGCCAATGCTAAAGCCAAGGTGAAAGTTTTCAATGTCGATCCAGGTTCATACATATCGGTGACCGCTCTATTGCGGTAACGGCCATCATGCTGTTTTGGACGATTATTCGGATTAAACGAAGGTTGGTTGACCATGGCTAAAACTTCACCGGTTCGAGCATCTAGGACCACCACCGAACCGCTTTCAGCCTGATATTGGGTAACAGCGGCTTTAAGCGCTTGATAGGCAGAGTATTGAATCCGTTTATCAATACTAAGCACTAAATCATGCCCTTGTTCCGGTTTCTGCAACAAAGCTAACTCTGAAATGATATTTCCTAACCGGTCTTTAATGACTTGTTTTTTTCCCGGCTTTCCTGCTAACCATTGATCGTAGGCTAATTCCAACCCTTCCTGGCCTCGATCATCAACGTTGGTTAAACCAACTAAGTGCGAGGTGACTTCTGCTTCAGGATAGAAACGCTTGTATTCTCGTTGAAAATAAATACCGGGAATTTTTAAGGCGGAAATTTGTTCACTGATATCAGGGGAATTGCCTCTTTTTAAGTAGATGAAGTTTCGAGTGGGTTGAGAGGCGATCAGCAATTTAATATCACTTTCTGGCATTTGCAGAATTTTAGCTAATGAATCAATTTGATTTTCACCGGGGTGAAATTGAGCAGGATTAACCCAAACAGAATCAACCGGCGTGCTGATGGCTAAAGGTTGATTATTGCGGTCTAAGATCATCCCTCGATAAGCAGGTATTGCTACTACTCTTAATGCTCGCATTTGGCCTTGTTTAACTAAAAAATCTCGATTAAAAACGGCCAAATCAATCAGACGGCCGGCTAGCGCCAAAAAACCGGCAATTAAAAAAAATAAAACAACCCAGAATCGCCAACCGTATACTACCGGCGGACTCATTTTGTGATGAGCAGAAATATTCATTAGCAGGAAACTAACTGGTGACTAAAACGATATCTTTTGATTCCGGTGTGATCATGTGCAAACGGTCACTGGCATTTTTTTGCACGTTTGCCTGGGATGCCCATGTGCTTTCTTCCAACAATAATTTCCCCCAATCTACTTGCGCCTGCTGATTGGCTCGAGCAATATCTTGATATTGAATGAAAATCCGCCGGTTGAGGTCTTTTAAATAAACAACAACGAATGCAGACAGTAAAATTAAAATAACCAATAAACTGGTTTTCCAATTCCAAATGCTTTTTTGTACCAAGGGCATGCGCGCTGCCATCCCGGTTGCCTGGTATATTCGTGTTACTGCATTCATATTTCTTCTCCTAGCTAATGTTCAATACAGCGACTCTGCTGCAGTGAAATCGCTCCTTTAAAAAACCCAGAACATCGATGCGGACATTAATCGCATCAATTTTAATTTGGTCATTGCGGCCCAAGTGCAGCGAGAGAGCAGCAATCCAGTACAGAATTTCTATAAAGTGCGAACTGGATTGCTTCCCCTACGGGGCCGCAATGACGGCGTTTTTTCTAGAGTAGGCGTTTATATTTTCTCTGCTACTCTTAATCGAGCGCTGCGCGCCCGAGGATTCATAGTTATTTCTTCGCCTGTTGGCCGTATTAATCGGCCAATCATTTGCATTTGCCGTTTTATCTGCGATTCTTTCAAAGGCAATTTTTCCAAAACATTTCCTTTGGATTGATTATGGATAAACTGCTTAACCATCCGATCTTCAAGCGAATGAAAACTCATTACCGCTAGCCGGCCTCCTTTTTTTAAAATGGCAGGGCATTGATTTAATGCCGCTTGCAACGATTCCAACTCTTGGTTGATATAAATTCGAATCGCTTGAAAGCTCCGTGTGGCTGGATGCTTTCCTGGCTCGTACCACGGTATGGTTGCTGCAATCAAACTAGCCAACTGACCGGTCGTAGCCAAAGGTTTAATTGTTCGGGTGGCAACGATTGCTTTAGCGATCTGCCGGGCAAAACGTTCTTCGCCAAAATCTTTCAGCACCTGGGTGATGTCGGATTCTTTTGCCTTATTTAACCAATCCGCAGCGCTAACCCCTTGCTCAGAATTCATTCTCATGTCTAATGGCCCCTGCAGACGAAAGCTGAAACCTCGTTTTGGATCGTCCAATTGCGGAGAAGACACACCTAAATCCAATAAAATCCCATGGACCTTGCCTAGCCAACCTTGCTTGGCAGTAATCTCACCTATGGTTGCGAACGAACCCCAACACAATTTAAATCTAGAATCCCCTAAAAAAGGCGGGGTATTCCCTGCCTCTATAGCCGATGGGTCTTGATCTATGGCTAACAAACGACCTTCAGGCCCTAGTTTTGCTAGGATCAGGGCGCTATGCCCTCCTCTACCAAAAGTGCCATCGATGTAGTATCCATCGGCAACTATGTTCAAACTATCTAGTACTTCTTTACTCAGTACCGATTGATGTTTCAGCAAGTCACGCTCCGCGTGAGAATTTTCCTGGTTCCAATCAGGAGTTCTGGCCAAGCCAGAACTCTTGAATGAAGGGAGAGGGCGCTCCGCTCTCCTCTTCCTTGCAATCCCTCATCGGGTAAAGTTTTTCTGCGAAAAT
>JAFEDN010000127.1 GCA_018241585.1 Pseudomonadota bacterium
AACCCGGTGGCCATCAAGCAATACACGGCGCAGGATTTCAGCGGCCAAACTCGGGAAGAAATTCGCAAAGAAGCCAGGATCATGGCCACCGTCAGCGCCCAATCGGATTATTTAGTCCGGCTGCGGGGCGTGATTCTGGACAAACCGAATTACTCGCTGGTGATGGAATATTTGCCGGGTGGTGATTTATTTCATTTGCTCAAGAGCAGTCAGGAGATGACCTGGCCGATGCGTTATCGCATTGGTCTGGATATGACCATTGGCCTGCACCATTTACACGGTCGCGGCGCATTACATCGAGATTTAAAAAGTTTAAACGTGTTACTAGATATGAACTTTCGGGCGAAGCTGGCGGATTTTGGGTTATCGACGTTAAAGACCAGTTCGGCGAGTACGACGGCGGGCGGATTTAAAGGGACGGTGCTGTGGTCAGCGCCGGAACTGTTCAAACGGGGTGCGAAAGCGGACAGAGCTTCGGATATCTACAGCCTGGGCATGATTTTATGGGAATTAGTGAGCCGTCAAATCCCGTTTGCGGACGCGGCGACTCCCGCAATAGCGGCCACGTGGGTAGCGCAAGGCGACCAGGAAATTGTACCGGAAGGCACACCGGAGGAGTTCAAAGTATTAATCCTGGACTGCTGGAATAAAGACCCGGCAAAGCGCCCTCAAGCCGATGCAGTGGCGAAGCGGCTGGATACGTTGTGGCAGTCCGAACAGAAAAAGACCCCGGCTTCACCGAAAGATTTATCCGGTATTCACCCTGGCTCGCTGAAACCGGAAACTCCGGCGTCATCGCCGCCCCCCCGGCAGCCGCAGATCAAGAAACCAGTGACTTTGGAACCGGCGCCGCCGCCGTCGTCATCGATGTTATCGCTATCGCAGGGCCGTTTTACGATTGCGCCCGCGCCGAAACCGTTACTCAAACCGGTGGATGCGAAAACGCTGGAACAATTACTGCAATGGGTGGCGGAAGGCGAACAGGATAAGGCGGAAGCATTGATTCAAAAAGACCCGAATCTCTTACGGCACGCGGGGACGGTGAAGGATTTATCAGGCCGGGAATTTAAGGGCATCACGGCGTTTCAGTATGCGTTATGGGCGATGGATTATCACATGTGGACGATGATTAAAAAGTACTTGCCGCGAGAAACGCAAGTAGAGCAATGGCAGGCTTTAGAGAGCAAAGGCACAGCCCACGGCATACATTTTAGTCTCAAAGAACTGACGGATGTGTTACAGGTGTATATGGATAATGCGGAAAAATGGAATTATGACCAGCGAGCGGTCGATCAGTGGTGTAAAAAAGTGGGCGGAGCGCAAACGCGGTTGCCGGCGCATGTAGTGAACGAATATTGCCGAAGTGACCGTCCATTTGAGCCGTGCCCGACAGAGTGGGAATCGAAATTGCCGCGGACACGAGAAATGGACGTGTATGATAGTACTCACTCGGAATGGGTGAAGGGGTCATGGTTTATTGCTCCGTCTTCTAAAGATGGGTTAGGTCTAAATTATGCTTTTGCGCGGGGACAGCGGTGGTGCCTGGGGGGTGGGTGCGGCGCGCGGCGCGCGGCGAGCGGCGGGGCCGGACGAGTTGACCTCAAAGCTCTCCACTCCTTGTGGAAGACGCGCACGCAGCAGTTGGAGTTGCTCCGGTCCCAATTATTGTCCGTTACCCATCAACCTCAGACGTATGGGTCACGATAACCCATTGACGCGACCCATGGTGAGGGCAGGTTCAAAAACTCCCGTCTAATCGCACCGGGATTGGAGAAGATGGTTGACGGTCATTGGAACCATAGTGCACGACCACCAGGTCGCCCAAGAGAACCCGCTGTCGCCATGCTCTTTTGGATTGGCGAGATTTCCGGCTTGGATGCCGCTTTTATTTGATGACAGGGCCGGCAAGCATATTTAGGTGTCACGTGCTCGATCACTTTAAATAACGCAGGGACATAATCGATTTGCTCGGTGACGTCTTCATCTATCTTTTCCATCGCCCAGCCACAACCACAGATTTTTTCGTCCGCTGATAAATCACGAATACAACGCTCACGAGGTAACCGGTTCGTATCGATTTTACGGCCATTTCGCTTCTTGCTACGTCTTTGAATGACGAGAATTTCTTCATCCAGTGTGTCGGTATCGGCATTCGGCAAAGGTTCACATTCGGCTTCATCCAATAAAGCCAACTGTAAACCCTCGCTCCCTTCACTGCTGCGACCATACAACCGCTGTTTGTTCAGCTTGAGTTGTTCTTCCAGCCAATGTCCATGACCCGGTACTTTTTGATAATCCCGCAAATCCTGCTGCAGCTTTTCAATCTGCAACGATTGATTGCTGATCTGTAATGATTGTGCCTGCACCAGATTTTCTAATTCCTCAAGAGGAGTCAATTTTCATTTCCCTCAAAACACTTTTTAACAGGGCCATCTCCCCTCTGGCCAATCCGTATCTGGATACCATTGGGAAGCCTTATTTCCAGTGGAGATATATTAGAAATTGATAAGGAGGGAGAGGGCATTTTCAATGGCTTTAGCTTCACTTTAGTCGATATGCCGGACTCCAGGGCCCACTTACTTAATATGGATATCCCTAATGGATGGCGACGGCAATACTCACTCATGCTTAAGCCGCTATCTTGCCAGGCATTCAGATGTTCACGGCGAACTTCGGCGCTATAGATTTTATGCGGCCTCTTTGGCAGTTCTGATTGTTCTTCTTGCATATGACTCCTCATCATCGTTAAAAACTGAGTTTAGTCATTACAAAATTTATTTATCAGGATGGGATTTTTAGGCGCTTACTTTTCTTTGATGTTGTGGCGCTTTTCTGATTAACGTCGGCTTTATGCTTCAACAAAAACTGAACCAGGTCATCACTCTTGCTACCCGTCCTGGCAACTATAATTAATATCACCAACACGTGTGGCCTCCACCAAACACTTTAGGAAAAATTGAAATCCTGGCGTTTGGATTTTTCTTCCGTAACATACTGAGAATGAAAAATTTCTGATATAGAGGCTATTAATTCCTGAGCCGGAATGGGTAATTTCATCAATTTATATAACGATGAATTAGGAGCCATCTCATATAAATATTGCATAGTTAAGTTACAAGGTTCTTTTGGAAGATTTGACGATATATTCGAAACTAAATATATAAAATTTAACATTTCTGTTGAGCCTAATGAATTTGCTTCCATTGAAAGAATAATTTTTATTTCTTTTTCTATTTTAGATACTAATTTTGATTTTTCTCCTTTTGAGGCATTTTGTTTGAATTCTCTAAAAGAAGCGATGGTCATTCTATACCCAAAGCGATTGGGATTTCGGCTTTATGCTAACTCAAATTCGCCTTGCATCAGCCTACCAATCTCATCATCATAACAATCACCAATATTCCTAAAAAATTTGATACCGTCTTCTCTAAACACTGAAATATCCATATAAATAAACCTTATAATATCTTTTTTGAAGAAATAACACGTTTAGGAATATCAAAGAAAAGAAAGAGTAGTAAGCACCCCCTACATTACAATCGAGTTAGGTTTTACCTAATTATTATCTATGCTATAGCTGAGGCCGATTTTCATTGGAATTTAGGTAGTCATTCACTATTTTTCGGCTCTTTCCAAAAACGGTAAATGCAATCCCTTGTCTACATCCTAACCATGCGCCTCTGTAACCAGCGCCTGCAAAAAATGCTGGAGGTCCTTCTTTTTTAAAAATGGTTTCTACACATTTAAAAATCGAATGAGTTGGAAAACGTTTAGGATCAGCGGCAACTACCTGAAGTCTTGTCTTAACGACATCAAAGGGAGTGGTTAGAATCGCGGATGCTCCAAAAGAAAATCCATTGAGACCGAATGAAGTGATTATACCACTGTGATCTTGTGAGATTTTATCATGAAGGAGTTTGGATATCGATATTCCAATACTATTAAAGGGTCCAAAAGTTAACAATTGTGCTAAAAAACCTCTATAAAAACCACGGAAGCCCTCAGTTCTGTAAACATATTTCATTAAATGAAACACAGTCTTATCCCGTAATTCGGGTTTTATTAAAGTCATTTGACGGAGCTCTTTAAAAATTTCAGAGGGAACCCATACAGCAGAACCTGCTATTTGTCCGCCAAAACCTGAGAAGGCAATTCCTGCCGCATTATGTCCCAGCAAATTCTGCGAAAACTCCATACCTGTAAAGAATAATGTACTTCCAGGGATAGTGGATATTATGACGGGTGATAAACCACGATAAAATCCGCCGATCCCCTGCGTATTATAAATAAAACGTATGGCAGTGCGTGCACTAGTAAGCTGGTAAGCCGATTTATCAGCTCCTTGCGTCATCATCATTGTTTTAATACGACAAAATGGAAAAGCAATAATATCCGCAGGAATGCCTGAAAGTGCTCCGGCACCAATAAGTGATATCAGATCATATTTTGCGCTAACACTTATTTTCTTCGATTTTTCTTCGGAAACATCGTTCTTAGGGGCCATAAAATGATACCTCCATATTTTAATTAGCTTAATTAATAAATCAGGAAAAATCAATCTTCGCCAATCAAATCATTTTAGATTTGTATCTATTTTAAAATGGAAATAGATTGTTTGAATTTTTTTTTAATTCATAGGATTATGTATGCAATGAAAGGAAGCACATTGACCCAAGAACAATTGAATGAACTTCGCCGTGCCCATCGGCAAGCAAAGAATAAGCGAGATGCTGATCGCATCAAAGCAGTCTATTCGTTAGCAGTCGGCCATAATGTTGCCCAAGTGGCAAGCATATTAATGATTGATGAAGAAACGCTGAGAAATTATAGAGATCGCTATTCAGAAGAAGGGATTTCTGGTTTACTGAAAACAGAATTTAAAGGGAGCGAATGCAGACTGAGTGAATTAGAAGTTCAAATTTTAATGAAAGAATTACAATCTAAAATTTATTTGACGACACAAGCGGTAATTACTTTTGTAGAAAAAGAATTTAATGTAACTTACACTCGAAGCGGGATGCGTGATTTATTGCATAGAATAGGCTATGAATATAAGAAACCTAAGATTGTTCCTGGAAATCCTGATATAGAGCGCAAGAAATATTTGCAAAGCAATACGAGGATTTCATGAACTCTAAGCCATCGAGTACAGAAGTATTATTTTTAGATGCAGTGCATCCAGAACACAATGCGATGGCGGCCTATGGTTGGATTAAACGGGGTGAAAAGCGTGAGCTTAAAACCAATAGTGGTCGGGAACGATTAAATTTACATGGTGCGATCAACGCTGAAACCTATCAAATAACTATTTTAGAGTCCAAAACGATCAATGCTGAATCGACAATTAGCTTGCTGGAAACAATTGAAAGATCTTATCCATTAGCAAAATCAATTATGGTGATATTAGATAATGCGAGATATCATTATTCGAGATTGGTTAAAGAATTTCTAAAAAATTCTAAAATTCAATTAATTTTTCTTCCGAGCTATTCTCCTAATTTAAATTAGATTGAGAGGGTATGGAAGTTTTTCAAGAAAAGAGTTCTATATAATACATATTACAAGGATATTTCAGCATTTAGAGAGGCCGGTATACAATTTTTTAGAAATATTGGTGATCATTATGATGAGATTGGTAGGTTGATGCAGGGAGAATTTGAGTTAGCATAAAGCCGAAATCCCAATCGCTTTGGGTATATATGCCGAAAATTATCAACATCAAAAAATTCTTATTTATAAATCTCTTCAA
>JAFEDN010000128.1 GCA_018241585.1 Pseudomonadota bacterium
AAAATATTTATATCGAAAAATAAATCTTTCAATATCTCATGAGCTTATAGGTAATTTTTGCTTCAGCGGGAAATGCTGAACACCGCCTAATCATCATGGCGTGGCCGTGTGCGCCTCTCCAGCTTCAGGCGTTTGCCAGATATTGCTTTTTATTTTCCCCCACAAGCTATTTGCCAAACTTTTGACATAGCCATAGCCAACGGAATCAGCAGGTTTTGGATACTGATCGGGTGTTTTTGTAAAAAATGATTTAATGACTGCAGGGAGTAAAGCCAGCAATGCCAAACCAGTACCCAGTATTTGGCCTCGAACGATACCCTCTAAATCATCTCCAAAAACCTGTAAACCGGAAGCGAGTACACCCGCCCAAATGGCAAGATTATAATCAACACTAGGCCAAAGACCATTATTTTTGGCAATCACGCTTTGCTTCATCACGATTGCCATGCCATATAAAAAAGCATTAGGTCCGACATACTTTTGCAAAATATTATTTCCTAATTGTTGTACCGTAGGACTGGCATTAGGTGCTAAAAACTGAATTAGGATATCCGGTTGGTAACTGGTAAATGCACTAATAATCCCAGTGATAATTATTCCCAAAAATAATCCCACTTTGCCGTAGTTAGCTTGCCCTTTTAAGGTTTCAATGTGATCTTTGGCCTCTTCTTTTGAAATTTTCAACCATTCCGCCACTATCTTTGAGACTTCTTTTAATCCTAAACCGATCGCCTCACCCAAAGCCATGGCGATTAAAAATATCAAAAAGCAAAGTTGGGTGGTAAAATTTTGTGCGGCTAATTGGTCGGTTCCTATTTTTCCAGCATAATGGTTTCTCACTACAGATGCAGACCACTCACTAAATATAGTGAAAATGATCGGGAAAGCCGTTTTAAACAAAAATCTAAGTTCGGCTCTTTCAGCACGCTTGCAGAAATTTTTTCTGAAATTGATTCCTTCAAAATCCTTCATAAAATGTAACCCTGCCATGCTTCCGAGAGTGGTTACAATGTTTTCCAATAACATTCCGATGAATATTCCAATCATCTTCAAATTTGGAAACCCCCATTTACCGAAGCCTAACACATAAGCCGGGATCACTCCGAAAACACCCATATCAAAAAGACTGAGCGCGGTAACAAATCTCTGTTTTTTAGCAGAAAGCAGCATTTTTTCAAGACTGAATCTTATAGCATAAATGGGCAGAGAAATTGCACCCATCATCAGCGGCCACTGAATTAAATCAAGCATTTCAGGGTCTTGACCTGATACTTCAAAGATATATTTACTGGATAGCATGAATAGCGATGAAACGGTTATAAAGGGCGCTGCTAGTTTCATCGCATTGCTTGGTAAGTTTTGCATTTGGGAAATAAGCCGATCTAATTCATCTTGTTTGGTATTGTTGATACTTTGAGGGGCTTGAACTAATTCCTTGCGGACTAGCTGAATAGCTGAAAAAATTTCAGTGCCGAAATATCCTAAAAGGAAAGCGCCTGAAACTGATACCACAACACAAGTGTCTAAAATAGTAATGGTGAGCGTACCGCCTGCCATGTACAAAGTATTGCTACCATTTGCATCTTTTAGCTGGTTAATCATGTAGGTTACAATCAATAACAGCATGCTGTAACTATATGAAGCTGCCATTACGCCGGTGTTGATTAAAATTGCTCGAGCGATTTTGGCAGGAGTAAGCGGTTGGTCTACTTTTATTTCATATTGTAATAACGGTTCTTTCACAAATACCTCCTTTTAATTTTTTCAGCCAAAATACTTTATTTTTTCTTCAAAATCAATACGAACAAGAATATCTGATTCAATCAATATTTGGTAATTCGTTGCAAATAAACTTATTTATTTTTTTATCAGCGTCAATATCTACTTTCAATCCTTTAGCATCTTTCCACCGTTTTAGCCAGGTGGCTTGGCGTTTAGCCAATTGACAAGTCGCATAAAAAACGGTTTCTTGTAGTTTTGAAAATTGGTATGGGTTTTTTAAATAAGCCGCAATTTGCCGGTAACCGACAGTTCGCATCGAGGGTAAATCAGGATGCATGCCTGCTTGTTGACATAAATTTTGCACTTCTTCAATAAATCCCCGGTCGAACAGGAGCTGGGTTCTTTGTTTAATTCGAGCATGCAGCCAATCACGAGGTGGCGCCCAAATCACATTTTTAAAAAGATAAGCAGGTGCAACCGTAGCTTGCTGTTGCCACTGACTCATTGGAATACCGGTCAAACGATAAACTTCTAATGCTCTTTGAATACGTTGCCCGTCGGTAGGCTGAATTTTGGAAGCTGCAATCCAGTCCACATTTGCTAATTGTTTATGAAGTTCAGGCCAACCTTCAGCTAGCGCTTGCTCAGTGATTTGTTGCCGAATTGCGACATCGGCTGTCGGAAGTGGCGCTAATCCGTGTTGCAAAGTCCAAAAATACAACATGGTCCCACCGACTAAAAGTGGAATATTATTTTCTGCATGGATTTTTTCGATTTCTTGAATCGCATCTTGGCAAAAATTTCCAGCCGTATAAATTTCAGTGGGTTCTAAAATATCGATTAGCCGATGTGGTGCCATGGCCAATATTTCAGCGTTAGGCTTGGCGGCGCCGATATTTAACCCTTTATAAACCAGCGCCGAATCCACACTAATAATTTTTAATTTTGGAAATTTCTGGACTAATTCAACAGCCAGATCAGTCTTACCGCTGGCAGTTGGCGCCATCAAACAAATTACAGGTAACGGTGTGGTCATGCAAAAAAATCAGCCACCGCCTGCCAATTGACCACACGATTGATATTAGGATGCTCGATCACAGAACGGTTCCAAGGATAATCTCCAAACAACAATCCGGCAATGCCTTCCGAAACAGCATCTTCGACGTAGTGAGGAAGATCATCGATTAAATAACTGGCGCCATAATTCAAACAAGCCGTTGATTTTTTGATGGCCGGATGACCATCTTTATTCCAATGATTACAAAGTAATACCGCCTTGAAAATATTTGGAAAATATTGATTAACCCAAGCTTCTGTTTGCGATTGATGTTGACGCATCCGCGAAGTGACTACGATTAGCTGATATTTTTTTTGCAACTTTTGCAAAACAGCCACAGCGTCTTTTAAAGGAGCCACTGGTTCTCTATTTTCAAAATAAAAAGCGCATTTTGAAATAGCCTCATCCAACTCCCCACCCCATACCTTATTAAATTGATAACTATGAAAATCTTCAAATTGCAGGTGAGTTCCATATTTTGCATTGTGCCACGGAGCCAGACCACTAACGAAAGGAGATAATACTTCGTCGACATCTACCGCAATAACTGCTTTAGCCATAATTTTCTCTTTTTAAAGCTAAATAGTAACATAATGTCCAGGGACTGTGTTAATTAAAAAAAATAACGTAACTCCCCAGGTACTGCGCAGCAACGCGATTATTTCGTATCATTAGTCAGTTATTTTGACATTTCGTCATTTTGACTGGGGTAGGGCCATCGTTATGTGATGAATGCCAACTCTTACCATTATGTCATTCGCGCCGACATAAAAGGTTACTATTCTTCCATTGATAGACGTATTCTCCTTCAGCAAACACTACAGGCTTTTCAAGACCCGCGAGTACAACTCTATTGGGAAGCCATTATCACCGCACCCATTGACGATGGTGGCAGATTGTTAACACCATCCACAGGAATACCCCGGCGCAGTCCTCTGTCTCCATTTTTAGCAGGGCTTTATCTCACGCCACTAGACCAAGCCTTCGATAATCATCCCGGTGTTTTTTATTTAAGATTCTATGAGGATTTTATAATTTTGGCGCAAACTAAAAGTCAATTTGTCGTCGCACGAAAAAAATTATTTCGCATTTTGCGGCAACTCAAGCTTAAACTGGCCGATGCTAAAACTCGTTATGCGGAGCAGCCGATTCCGGAGGATAAATTAAACCGGTTGACGAATTTATACGATAAGATCGTGAAAGAAGGAATAGTGTACCATGACAATTTACCTTCATTTTTAAATTCAAAAGGGCGAGGTCGAAAAGCACGCAGAGCTGGACACAATTTGCTTTTGAGGTTAAAGAATCACCGTCACGATGTGCTGAGATTCTTGCTGAACCCTCAAATTCCTTTTACGAATAATCAAGCTGAACGGGATATTCGGATGATGAAATGCAAGCAGAAAATATCGGGGGGTTTTAGATCAGTGCGAGGAACTGAAATTTTTGCCCGTATTCGAGGATTTATTTCGACTTCGCGAAAACAAGGCTGGAATGTTTTTGAGTCCATTCGGCAAGCAGTTCGTGGTTGCGTCCCCATGCCAGCTCAATGTACCTGGGGAGTTACAAAATAACTACGGATTTTTATGAATATAAAATTAAGTTTGAAAAATCGTGGCCAGGCGCTAAGTAATCAATAAGAAATGACAGTAGTGAACCGGCAATTATAGTTAAAAAAGCGATCAGTAGAGTAAAAGCCCATAATTTCCACACTGAATATTTTTTTCCGCCTGTTTCAATAAATTTCTTATATTTTTCATGCTGATAGACGCGAGCTATGGAAAAGAAAATAGCCGCATAGCCAATTGCGAACGTAGTGTGATTATGTTTAAATATTTTCGCGGTCATTGGAAACGATACTATGATAAATAACAAAATAAAGATCGCTACTCCTAATAACCAAACGTTACGAGCACACTTTTTACAGCCTAAGACTCGGAAATTTTTTGCAAGAAAAAAGCTTCCTACAAAAGGACCAAACAATAAGGGCAAAAAGTAAAGCCAACCCATAGAAATAATCCGGTCGTTACTTTTTGGACTTTCAGGCGCAGAGATTTTTTTCATAAATAACACTTAATATAAAATAAGATTATTTATTTTACCTTGCTATATTAAAAAAAACAAGTTTTTTATCCATCTATATTAATTATACAGCAAATAAAATATGATCATCTGCCTCGCAAGAAAAATTTATCAATCTCTGGCCAGGTAATCTGCTTCCATGTGGGTCGGCCGTGATTACAAAAGCTGCTGTTCGGAGTCTGTTCCATTTGTCTTAATAAAGCATCCATTTGAGGCAGTGATAACCGTTCGTTGGCTTGAACAGCGTGCTTGCAAGCAATGTTTCCTAAAATTTCATGAATGGTATGGTTGATTCTGGCGCTGCGCTGATCCACGGTTAAATCGGCTAAAACATCGTGAAAAAGTTGTTTAATATCGGCTTTGTGCAACAAAACGGGAATTTCACGGATCAAAATAGTTTCTGGGCCGCAAGATTCAGTGATTAATCCTGCTTGCAGCAATTCTTGTTGGTGTTTTTCCCAAACTAACAGCTCTTGCCGGTTCAAATTAACCGTAATCGGTATTAATAAGGGTTGCGTCGCTAAAAAGTGCGCAGGGTCTTGTTTCATTTTTTCGTAACTGAGCCGCTCATGCGCCGCATGAATATCCACAATAATTAGACCTTGCTCATTTTGAGCCAAAATATAAGTGTTTCTAAGTTGAGCTAGAGCGGTTCCTAAAGAAATTTGCGGTTTCTCTGGAGGCGCAGTAACAGGCTTATCAACAAGAACCGGTTCCTGAATAGAAAAAGCCATAGCCACTTGCCGGGGAGTGACTTGTGGTGAAAGAGGTCTAGGGGCCGGCGGTGGAGTGAATATTTTTTTTTTGTGCAGTTTTCTCAGGCAGTACACTGTTTTCAGAGACGGTGGAAC
>JAFEDN010000129.1 GCA_018241585.1 Pseudomonadota bacterium
CGGGGTTCGTCCAAGCTGATCCTTGACTTCCATATCCGCCTTGGCTTCGATGAGCAGCTTGACGGTTTCCAATTGACCTAGCTGTGCAGCCTGGCTCAGCGGGGTTCGTCCAAACTGATCCTTGGCTTCGATATTCGCCTTGGCTTCGATGATTATCTTAACGGTTTTCAATGGACCTAGCTGTGCTGCCCAGCTCAGCGGGGTTCGTCCAAGCTGATCCTTGGCATGGATATCCTCAAATGTTTTCATAGATTTTCTCCTGGCTGATTATTTCCATGATCTGAATTTTTAAATCTTTAGGCCAGGTTTTCAACTTATCGACCGGCTATGGATTGAAACTGGCCACCACCGAGGTCACTTGATCATCAAATAAACTGCCGGATTGCGGGCGAGCCGGGGTTGGGGTCACCGTTGTGGTGGTCGAACTGCCAAGACTGGTGATACTATCGTCAAATAAAGTCGAGCCGCCACGTTGGCCAAATTGACGGGAGGGTGGGGATAGCGATTCTGAAGTTCCTAGCGCTTTTTTCGCGCCGGCATGACCTTGGGCGGCGGCTTTTCGGTACAAGCTTTCAGCTGCACTGGACGACTGAGTGACGCCTCTGCCGTGCTGGAATGCTTCGGCCAGAGCGTATTGCGCTTGTGCCTGACTTAATGCCGCCGCCAAGGTTTGCAGTTGTTCGATGGCTGATTTTCCTTCCTGCTCCGCTGCTCGTAAAAAACACTCTACCGCCAGCATCTCATTGGTTTTTAATACTTCCTGACCTAATGACAAGCATTCATCAGCAGATAATGCCCCCAGGCTTTGAGTATGCCCCTGTGCCGCGGCGCGCTTGAACAACACAGTGGCGTGTTTAGCGTCTTGCACCACGCCTTTCAATTTACCATCCCGCAAAACCGTAGCCAACAAATATTGCGCACTGGGTTCGACCAGGCGGTCGCTGGCGGCAACTATCGCCTGGATTTGCTCGCCGGCGCCTTCATAATCTTTGCCCGCGGCTACCACATATAAACTCAGCGCTTTGGTTTGATCGACCTGAGCACCGCATTGGCCGTAAAATAAAGCTTGAGCCAAATTGAATATCCCGCGGCGGTACAATTGCGCAGCGGATTGCTCAAACAATTCTAATGCCCTTTTTTCATTTTTTTCTCCCCCACGGCCGGCGGCCAACATTCCACCCAGCGCCGACATGGCGCGCGCCGAACCTTTGTCCACCGCTTCTTGGTAATAACGCCGGGCGGAAACAAAGTCCTCTTTGTCGTAACTTTTCTTTGCCTTGTTTTCCAGCTCTTCCATGGTCAGGGGGGAAGTACTGTTTAACTTGAGTAAAATCTGCATCAGCAGAGCCGTGTGTTGATCAAGTTGTTGGCTTTGGCTATCCAGTTTGGTTTCCTGACTGTGACTGCTACGGAGTACTTCGGTGTAAATGGCCTCCAATTTAGGGGTGATGGCGGCATTCATTTGCACCCTCAGCGCTGCCGTTTCGGCTTTCAGGCTGGCAAGTTGCCATACCGAAAAGTATTGGGAAATCCGTTCCAAATGCTCAGTAAGCTGAGCAGAAAATGCTTCAAATTTTAGCTGATGTTTTTTGACCACCAGCATTTTGAGCAAAATCGACCGGTCTTTTTTGCGGATAAATTCGCTAATGTAATCCCGGCTGGCGACGATAGTTTCATGGGTTTTATTCAGTTCGTCACGTAGGGACGCTTCCAGCGAGTGCGAACTACCGGCTTTTAATTCTTTGGCGGTTTGCAATTGGGCATGGTTTTGTTGCAGAAATTCGGCCACGCCACATAATGCTTGGGTTTTGACCACCAGTTGTTGACAAGTCAGATTAGTTTCTGCGACCGCTTGGTAGCTCTCATGGACTTCCTTGCCAACGGTATAAATTTTAAGTGCAATGCCAAAGATATCTTGAATCATCCTTCCCTCCTGGATTTTTAGTTACGCGCCCATTTTACTACAATGCTCAATAATTTAACCTAAATTGAGCATAATCGCTATTTCAATTTCCCTAAATTTTGGGCAGAAGCGGGCGTTTCCCATTTACACCGTCCACGCCTACAACTTTTTGGTAAGCCGAAAGCGAATTTTAATGGATAATGCTAACTCATGTCGCAATTATTCGTTCTTTTCTTCGTCAGCCGGTAGTTTCTCCTGAGTAGATTGATCCGGCTTGGTGGTCACTTGTTCTAACTGGCTGGGGTAATCCAATGGGCTAGAGTAAGAGGTAACCTCAGGCTGATGGGGTTGTTGAGCGACTACAGGCTCTTCCCTGACAGCGGCAGGTTCTAAATGGATGTTCTCTTTGATCGGTTGATCTGGAGGCGTTTCATGTTGAGTTTTTTCAGGTGCAGGCGCAGAGTTTCGATTGACGTTAGCTCCTCGGCCTTGCCGATGAGGCCCCTGGCGTCTTGGAGGCCGAGTATCTCTTTGAGAGGATTGATCTCCTCCTCTTCCCTGCGGCCGGTGCTGCTTTTTGTGACGCGGACTTTGTTGTGAAGTTGGTTGTGAAGGTGGCGGTGGCGTAGCAGGCGCCGCCGCAGCAGGGGTTGGAAAAACCACTTTCTTTTCTTCTACCGGAGCGGTCAGAGCAGCTGCTTCTTTTTCAGTACCGGTCATCACTTCCCATAAGCGCTTAATAATTCCACCGCTCTTCTTTCGAGGAGGCGGCGGTAAATTAGTGTTAGCGCCTAAAAATTCTTTGATAGCCGGTTCGGAAGATTTGTTGGTTCCCGCTTTTTTCTTCACACCTTGGCCGCTGGTTTTGGTTTGCTGCGGTTGTTGTTTAATTACTTCGTAACTGACAGCGGTTTTATTTTTTTCTTTAATTTTTCTAATTTGAAAGTGTGGCGAGTGAAATTGCGGGTTGGGCACAATCATAATATCCGCCTGAGTTTGCTGTTCAATTTGTAGAATTTGTGAACGCTTCTCGTTGATTAAAAAAGTCGCTAAATCAACCGGTAAGATAGCCTGTAGTTGAACCTGTTCACTCTTGGCAGCCTGTTCCTGTAACAAATTAATAATAGAATGAGCCAAAGATTCAACGGTTCGAATCGAGCCCTGACCCTCGCACCTTGGGCAAGCGATCCGGCTAGAACGCCTTAAGGAAGAGCCTAATCTTTGACGAGACATTTCTAACA
Source organism: Pseudomonadota bacterium (assembly GCA_018241585.1). Taxonomy (GTDB): domain Bacteria; phylum Pseudomonadota; class Gammaproteobacteria; order Coxiellales; family Coxiellaceae; genus JAFEDN01. Next base: position 3,145 of record JAFEDN010000129.1, read on the forward strand.
AACCGAAACGCGAAATACGTCCAATTTGGATTCGGGCCCGGTCTTGACGCAAAGCATTACGTAAACAATTTTCTACTTCTCTTTGATGAGAAGGTAACAACATATCGATAAAATCGATAACGATTAGACCGCCAATGTCTCTGATTCTTAATTGTCTAGCAATTTCTTGAGCCGCTTCCATATTAATATTAAAAGCCGTCTCTTCAATGTTACTGCCTTTAGTGGCCCGAGAAGAATTGATGTCGATGGCCACCAAGGCTTCTGAATGATCAATAACCAGAGAGCCGCCGGAAGTTAATTGTACTTCTCTTTGGTAAGCAGCTTCGATTTGTTCTTCAATATGAAACCGGCTGAATAAAGGTAAGAAACCGGTATAAAGCTGTAAACGTTCAGCAAAATCAGGTCGGACTTGGTTCACATAATGGCGCGCTCTTTCATAAGCGACCGGCTCATCAATAATGACCTCTTGCATATCTTGCCGTAAATAATCTCTTATGGCTCGGATGATGACGTCACTTTCTTGATGAATCAGATAGGGACCAGGTCTAGCAATAGCCGCTTGTTTGACTGCTTCCCAATAGCGTAACAAAACATTCAAATCCCATTCTAGTTCTTCTTTGGACCGTCCTACTCCTGCGGTACGGATAATAAGACCCATGCCGTCTGGAATTTGTAGTTGGGTAAAAGCTTCTTTGAGGTGCTCGCGGTCATCGGTTTCTACCCGTCTGGAAATGCCGCCCGCCCGGGGGTTATTAGGCATAAGCACTAAGTAAGAACCCGCTAAGCTGATAAATGTGGTTAATGCCGCGCCCTTGTTGCCGCGCTCCTCTTTCTCAACTTGCACCACCAGTTCCTGCCCTAAACGCAATACTGAACGAATATCAATATTTTCATCGTTAGGATCGGTTTCAGCTAGGAAATACTCCCGGGAGATTTCTTTTAAAGGTAAAAAGCCATGACGTTCTTCGCCATAATCCACAAAGACCGCGCCTAGGCTAGGCTCGATACTACTAATTCTCCCTTTGTATATGTTGGCTTTTTTTTGTTGAAAGTCGGGACGTTCAATATCTAAATCAATAAGTTGGAGACCGTGAACAACGGACACACGCAACGCATCCGATTGCGTTGCGTTAATCAGCATTCTTTTCATTTTCTTAAACCTTATAAACAGCGCTCTAAAACTGGATAGTTTGTGATAACAAGCGCTTAGTTAATCCTGGCCTACTTTCGGGAAGGCTTGACCCATTATTTTTTGGACGATTTCTAGCTTCTGGATCGTAGATCATTGCAGAAACATTTGTTAAAATGTAATCGTCGGGAATTAACTATACCAGGTTTGGTTTTTTTTAGCAATGGTCATTTGTTATGGTGAAAACAGTCAGTATTGATGCGGAGCAGGTGGGGCAAAGGATTGATAACTTCTTATTTAAAAGTTTAAAAGGAGTGCCTAAGTCACGGATTTATCGAGCTATTCGTGGCGGAGAGGTGCGAGTGAACCGGAAAAGAACTAAGCCCGATTATCGTTTACAGTTAAATGACCAAATCCGAATTCCTCCTTTAGCTGAAGAAAAGATCAAGGTAGTCAAGCCAAGAGGGGAAGTGATTCAAGCCATCAGAGATAAAATTGTTTATGAAGATGATGAATTAATTGTGATCGATAAACCCGCAGGACTACCTGTACATGGTGGAACCGGCATTGGAGGGGGGGTGATCGAATTATTGCGCTTAGTTAGACCCGAATTGCGTTTTTTAGAACTGATTCATCGTATAGACCGGGAAACATCGGGTTGTTTATTGATCGCAAAAAAAAGAAAGACACTGTTGTTTTGGCACCAGCAATTAAAAAACCGGAAAATTTATAAGCAATATATTACCCTAGTGAAGGGCGAATGGTTAGGGGGATTTAGGCGTGTCGAAGCGCCTTTAATCAAAAATATTTTGAGCAGCGGTGAGCGGCTGGTTAAAGTCAGTGATGACGGCAAACCAGCGACTACGATATTTCGTCCATTGCAAAAATTTAAAGAAATGACTTTGATCGAAGCTAGACCACTCACCGGGCGTACTCACCAAATAAGAGTGCATTTACAACATATCGGTCACCCCATTGCCGCTGATCAAAAATACGGCGACACTGATTTTAATCAGCAAGTGCGAAAATTGGGTTTGAAACGGCTATTTTTACATGCTTACAGCATGAGTTACTCTGAAGACCAGCCTTCCGATAAAGTTTTTGGCCTCTGCGTGTCCTTGGCTCCAGAATTGAAAAAATTATTGGAATCACTTAATTGACCGTCCTTCTAGTATAGAGCTTTTCAAAGTATGAGCTGGGTTGCTTCGCTCACGCTCGCTGCGTTATTTTGACTCTTTAAAGATGATTAAGGACACTACTCCTGATCTCAGCAGTTCCCGCTGAAGCAAAGATTACCTATAAACTCATGAAATATTGAAAGAATTATTTTTGAATATAAATATTTT
>JAFEDN010000012.1 GCA_018241585.1 Pseudomonadota bacterium
TTTGTTGGGGACTGCGCTGCCTTTTTCTAGCTTTAACAGTTTACGCATCAACACCGAGGCTGGTGGGGTTTTAGTAACAAAAGTAAAACTACGGTCGGAATATACCGTGATCACTACTGGAATTGGCAAACCTTTTTCAAGGTTTTGGGTTGCGGCATTGAAACCTTTGCAAAATTCCATAATATTGACACCATGTTGACCTAATGCAGGGCCAACCGGTGGACTGGGATTGGCTTCTTGAGCCTTGACTTGTAATTTAATATACGTTGTTATCTTTTTTGCCATCGAACATTACCTCATTTGGGTTATAACGCTAATTAGCTCCCCGCATGTTGCTGGAGATGTAAGTCAAAGTAAGCATTTACATCCCATAAACCGCCGATATTTTCAAAAACCGCCAAGGGTTCGCGGGTAATCGCCTTGGGGTCCTGTCAGACTACACTTTTTCTTTTTTTCTTACAAAAAAAAGAAAAAGTTCCGTCTGCCACCCCGCCGCAGGCTCGCGCCTTGGCGGTTTTTGAAAATATCGGCTCTGCAAATGCGCCTATACTACTTTCTGAAACAGCAACAATACTTTTTAAAATCATTAGGCCTTTTGCATGTTCGCCTCAGCGAACATGCTCCTGTTTCGATACCGAATCTCAGCAAAGCTGCGATTCGGTAATGAAGGGGAAGGTCGCTCCGCTCTCCTCCCCCTTGCGATCCCTCATCAGGCAAGGAATCGTATTCGTTTTTTTAAGCTTTTTCTACTTGGCCGAATTCTAATTCTACTCGGGTGGTTCGGCCGAAAATGGAGACTGCGACGCCTAGGCGGCTCTTCTCGTAGTTGACGTCTTCTACCACACCGTTGAAATCTGCAAATGGGCCTTCGGTTACTCGAACGACTTCACCGGGCTCAAACAAAATCTTGGGTTTGGGCTTGGCTTCGCCTTCTTCTACACGGCGAAGAATGGCGGAGGCTTCTTGATCACTGATCGGCGCAGGGCGATCTGCCGTGCCTCCGATAAAACCAAGTACCTTGGGGACGCTTTTGACTAAGTGCCAAGAACGTTCGTCCATTTCCATTTGCACCAAAACATATCCTGGAAAAAATTTTCGTTCACTTTTGCGTTTTTGGCCGCCACGCATTTCAACCACTTCTTCGGTGGGAACAATAATTTCTCCGAAATGGCCTTCGATATTATGTAATTTCATTTTTTGACGCAGGGCGTTGACCACGTAGTTTTCGAAACCGGAATAGACATGGACGACATACCAACGCTTACGCTGCTCATTTGTCATATCATTTAACCTCTTTGACCGGTAATCATGCTAACTGCCCAGAAAAATAAAGTATCTAATCCCCACAATACCAGGGCGGTCACTAACACCATAGCCATCACGACTAAGGTAGTTTGAGTTGTTTCTTGACGAGTGGGCCATACGACTTTACGCAACTCTCCTCGGGAAGCTTTAATGAAGCCCCAAGCTTTTTGACCTTGAGTAGTCCACAAAGCAATAGCCACCATTATTACACCCCATACAATTCCCGCAGCAGCGCGAATAGCCCAGGCGGTTTGGGCAAAATAGTAATTAGCGCCTAACCCGACAATCAGGACCAGCAAAACCAGCAACCATTTAAAATGGTCCATAGTGGTGGACGGTTTCACCGGATTTTGCGGACTATTTATCTTTCCTCTCATGCTTTCAATCTTTATTGTCTTGGCAGGTCAGGAGGGTCTCGAACCCCCAACCTGCGGTTTTGGAGACCGCCGCTCTGCCAATTGAGCTACTGACCTATTTTTACCCCAAAGCCCACAACCGGAGTTGAACCGGTGACCTCTTCCTTACCAAGGAAGTGCTCTACCTACTGAGCTATGTGGGCAATATCACAGCTCTCTTGTGATAGCGGGTGATGGGAATCGAACCCACGCTATCAGCTTGGAAGGCTGAAGTTCTACCATTGAACTACACCCGCTTCTTAACCCTTGGAGGGGGAAGGATTCGAACCTTCGAAGGCAGAGCCGTCAGATTTACAGTCTGATCCCTTTGACCGCTCGGGAACCCCTCCATAAAATCGAGCCGTGTATTTTGAAATATTTTTTGTGGGATGTCAATAGCACGATCCGCTAGAAATGATTGAAAAAAAAGAAATTGTAATCTGCTATTTGCTCGGTTGAGGCTACTGCACTGGCAAAGCTTGCTTCCAGTTGGAAATTTTTGGTTTTAGTTTTTATTTGCTTAGCAGTAAGATCACTTAGACCACTTAAACCCACCCCCAATGCCTTCAAATAGGCTTCTTTTCGGGTCCAATAATTGAAAAATGCTTGATGCTGCAGCTTTATAGGTAAGTTTAAAATGGCTTGCTGCTCTTCGGCCGCAAAAAAACGCTTTATTAAAGGCACAATTTCCAGTGAGGAGTTAATCCATTCAATATCAATACCAACTTCTTGCTGTAAAGTGAATGCATAAACTGCTATATCCTCGGAATGAGATAGATTAAATTGAAGCATGAGCGGATTATCGGCGAGAAACAATTTCCCATGAGCGCCTTCTTGGAATCGAATCTCCGTTGGGCTAACCCCGGTATATTTGCCTAAAATGACTCGCAAATGGCCTCTAGCCAAGGCGAAACGCCGTTGATGCACTGCTTGAATGAATCGGTATGCCTTATTTAATTCTTCTTTTGATAAAACTTGCACCGACCAATCATTCCAACTAGTCAGTTTAACTTTCCAAATATGAATTTCTTGTGGAAATATAGTTAATTTCCGGCGTGGCTGTTGCCAAAATACACCACTACTCATTTTCAGCTCCCGATGGAGAATCGAAACCAGAAGCCGCTTCCGCTCGCGCGAGAGCAACTGTATAATCCCACTATGCCTAATTTTATTTTAGCCAACCGATTACAAGCAGGAGATACCGTCGCTCTAATTGCCCCTGCTTTTTCGGCTACCCCCCTTCAAATCACTCAAGGGGTAGCCCGTTGGGAAGCTTTAGGTCTTAAAGTGATCAACCTGGCTGCAAATCAACAAAATGATGGTTATTTTGCCAGTAGCGCTGACCAAATGGTAGATAAAATCCATGATGTGTTGCTTAATCCAGAAGTTAAAGCGCTTGTCAGCGTCCGGGGCGGCTATGGTTGCGCACGGCTTTTACCAAAATTAGATTGGGAACTGATCGCAGCTAATCCTAAAATAATATTAGGTTTCAGCGATATCACTGCTCTACTGCTCGCCGCTCATCAACAAACCGGATTAATCACTTTTCACGGTCCAAGCGCTTCCATGCCCTGGCCAAAATCAACACGCGATTCTCTCCAAGAAGTTATTTTTCAAGCCAATCTAGCACGATACAACTGTGAACCTCAATTAAGTGAAGAAGATGTTTTACCCTCTACCAATGAAATATCCGTATTAAAAAAGGGACGCGCTACAGGTGAACTGATTGGGGGCAATTTAAGCGTTCTAATCTCATTACTCAAAACACCCTACCTGCCACAAGATTGGCGTAATAAAATCCTGTTCGTTGAAGATGTCAATGAAGAAGTTTATCGTTTAGATCGAATGTTTATGCAGTTAAAGTTAAGCGGTATTCTTGATCAGATAAAAGGATTAATTTTCGGTAGTTTCAATCATTGCACTACTAAGGTAACCAATTCATTTACGGTTCAGCAATTACAAAAAAGAATTGCTGAACATCTTAACATACCAATCGTCAACAATATTATGTTTGGACATCAATCTGAAAACCTAACCCTCCCCATTGGAGCCAATGCATTGCTCAATGCAGATGATGGATATATTGAATTACTGCATCCCGCTGTTCGATAATTTTTTCTTATGGTTATCATAAAAACATTCGATTTTACCAATCGATCTCAAAGTTACAAAATTATTATATAAATTTTTAACTTGGAGAAGCAAGATGAAAAATATAGCATTAAAAAAAATTACGGCGAGTTTTTTAGCAACCAATAGACAGTATGATGAATACCACTTAGCAGTTCTCGATGGAAATGATGTGATCAGCACCGAAATATCTGATCATCATCCCGTCATTTTAAACAACACTTTATATTTTAATATCATGATGAAATGTGCACAACGCCGTGAAAGTTATAATAATGGGTTTGGTAAAATCGAAACTGATCTGCAATATAGGCTTCGTCTTTCCAAATTAGCAGCAATCATTTCAGAAATCGTGGTACGTAATCCAACTATCTACCAAATAGGAATTTGCGAAGGTCCGATACGCGAAGTAGACTTAAATCATTTTCTTAAAAGTTTTAAGGCTTTTCCATGGATGAAACCCCTAATAACCAATGGCTTTTACCATCCTGAAATAGAGAACAAACCAAATTGGGGGCTTTTATTACTTGCTAATAGCCAATTTGCAGTAAAAAAAGTAGCAAATGAAGCTGCAGATGCCGAACTTTTAGATCGATTAGCCAATCGATTGCAAACTTGGGAATTAACTAGAGGAAATCACAAACAATTTTTTTCATTATGGCATTTGCCTTTTTCTAATGATGAAATCAAAACATCTAAAACACAATTATCAGCAATCGGGCACAGCTATTGTCAATTAATAGCAATTTTGTTATCAAAATATTATAAATATTTTGCTATTGCTTGTGGCGATTTCAATTTTAATCCCTTTTTTGTTGAATATTATTCCTGCAATAAAATTCCATCTAATAATAGTGTGCAGTGGGAAAATGGATATCATCGAAATACTACAGTTGATGGAATCATTCTGTCGAATCAGGCGAAAAAAATGTCCTTTCGGCCAATGATAGAAATAGGTTTGTATCACCAGCCAGGTGTTTATAAGCCTACATCTAAGAATTATAAGAAACGACGGCAACAATTATTAACATTACGGTAACTTCTTGAAGATGGTTTAGTTTACGTGAAATATATTTAGTCTGAAGAAAACTTTCTGGAAGGAATTGATTATTAAACAACATGCTTAACTTTAGAGCATCATTCGACTCTCGGTTCACGATTTAAAAGATTAGCGACCACTTCTTTAGGGTGATGGCCATGGTACAAGATTTTATGAATTTCTTCAGTGATCGGCATCTCTATTAAAAAACGTCTACTGAGGTCCCGGACTCGTTCAACGTTATTTAAACCTTCGATCACTTTGCCGACATGGAGTGCAGCTTGTGTAGGGTTCATCCCTTGGCCGACGGCCAATCCAAAACGCCTGTTCCGTGACTGATTATCAGTGCAGGTTAGCACAATATCCCCAACCCCAGCCAGACTCATCAAAGTATGAGGGTTACCTCCCAATGCTTTATTTAAACGGGCAATTTCCGCCATTCCTCGAGTAATTAATGCACAGCGGGCATTAGCTCCTAAATTTAAACCGTCGGATATACCAACAGCAACAGCTAAAACGTTTTTCATGACCCCGCATAACTGAACCCCAATCATATCAGGATTTTCATATACTCTAAAATTAGCACCATGGAACCGGGTTCTCAGATCAGAGGTAAATTCAGATTGATTCGAACTTAAACTGGCGGCGGTGGGCAACCCCGCGGCTAACTCATGGGCAAAACTGGGCCCAGAAAGCACCGCCGCAGGGGTAGTTGGACCCAATATCTCGGCTACCATTTCATGCAATAAACGGCCGCTGCCAGCATCCAAGCCTTTGGTGCCCCAGACGATGCGCCAATAATCACCATGTGATTTTATTTGATGTAGTACTTTGGTAAATGCCTGACTTGGCACAGCAATTAATAAATCATCGGTCCCTTTTAAGACGAGAGCTAGATCATTTTCAATTTGCAAAGCATCCGGCAAAGGAAAACCCGGTAGAAAGTCCGGATTAGCCCGCTGCGAACGCATAGTTGCAAACTGATCTTTATCGTAACACCATAACCGGACCGCATTACCATTGCGAACCAACAACAAAGCAAGCGCCGTACCCCATGCGCCAGCACCTAAAACAGCAATAGGCTTGGCTCTGATCATTAACTCTGCTGCTTCCCTTCCTCGGCTTGTTTTTGACGCTCACGTTCATGTTGTTCATAGAATGCATCAAAATTAACCGGCGCCAAATACAATTGAGGAAACCCAGCACGAATCACTAAATCGGTAACGGTTGCTCGAGCATAAGGATAAAGTATGTTTGGGCAGAAAGCGCCAAGCATCGGCCTCATATGCTCTTCAGGAAAATTCTGCAGTGTAAAAATACCAGCTTGTTTTATTTCAATTAAAAAAGCAACGGTGTTTTTAATTTTTACAGTAACAGTCAGGGATAAGACCACTTCGTAAGTATGCTGTTCAATCGGATCGGCTTTAGTGCCTATATCCATATTCATCTCTGGTTCCCAATTTTCAAGAAAGACCTTGGGACTGTTAGGCACTTCTAAAGACATATCTTTCACATAGATTCTTTGAATTGCAAATTGCCGCTGGTTTTGCTGTTCAGTATTTTGATTTTGTTGTGCACCATTTTGTGCTTTTGGATCTACCATATTTTACTCCTAAATAATTACCGACGCATTCTTGCGTCTAACCTACCCGATTGATCATAGTTCCAAAGATCATCGAAGCCACCAATTAATTCCCCATCAATAAAAACTTCTGGGACGGTTTTTCGTCCCGAACGTTCAACCATTTCATTTTTTTTATTCGGGTCTAGATCAATTCGAATTTCAGTATACTCAATACCTTTTCGTGCAAGCAAGTGTTTAGCCTGTTGGCAATAAACGCAAGTCGCCGTGGTATAAATTTCGACTGTGGGTTTTTTCATTTTTTCACTATCGGCATCTGGGCATTTTTCCAGCCATTGATTCCACCCGCAAGCACCTGCACATTTTGAAAGCCTTGTTTCTTGAGCAAATTCGCCAGGGTCCCCGCTTTTTGACCTGTAGCACAGACGATAACTATGGGTTTATTTTTAAATTGCGATAAAGGGGCAGTATTTTTTTCCAATTCGGAAGCAGGTAGATTAATAGCGCTAACAATATGCCCTTCTTGAAAATTCTCACGGCTGCGAATATCCACTACCACCGCGGATTCGTGGTTCATTAGCTGTACCAAATTTTGAGGCGTTAATTGGTTTAACAAACCTTTGGTCCTTGCTTCCTCGATCAGCAATAGAATTAATAGCACCAATAGCAGACTGCTGAGCAGCCAATGATGGGTTATAAATTGAAAAAATACTTGCACGTTGTCCCCGGTAACCAATTACAATTTGTTTCTAGCTTATCACAAATAGAAATGAGTTTCGATACCGCCGGTTTCCACCAAGGCAAGCACCAACCCCGGTTTACATACTGGGCCCAGCAGGCAGTTTCAGAACCCCTTGAGGTCTGGGGTAGATAGCATTAATATTTGTTTAATAAACTTAGATAATAATTTCAATGGCATGCTGAAATATGGAAATAGTAATAAGATGAAAAAAATAACACGCACATTTTCAAAAGAATCAGTTTATTGAGGAGGTTCTTTATAGAAACCATTTTACTTGGTGTTACTGGCCTAAATTAAACACTAATCCTAGAAATAATACATTTACACCTTAACCTGAAACTAAACAGCACATTTTGACCTTAATAAAAATTGTGGATACCATGAATGTGGTTGCAGGCTTTGGAGTTATTACATCTGAAGTAGCAAAATTAGAAGGACATTTCGGCTCTAAACATTATACTCTAAGTTTGACAGCTCTACAACGTTTACAACTTCTTGAAAAATTTTATAACTACGATAGTATTTTAAAAGGCAGTACTTTCTTTGCTTTATGTAAACGCCACCGTTTTTTGACTCACTGGATTCCTAATTCAAAGGATGGCAGGACTGTTCGGTTCTCTCCAGAATGGTTTGATCAATTGTTACTGATGAAAGCTGGGTATCAAGATACTTTCAACCAACCCTGAATTTAAAACAGAAATTTTGCCTTCGGTCTCAAGCAAAGTAGTGACTGCAGAAAACGTGCCACCCCCTCCTCCACTAAATCCAGAATATGTTGAACCACAGCCGAAAGTGCCAGAGCTAGAATTTAAACCAATTTCGCACTCAAAAGTGCGATTGCGGAACATCTCCGGCAAAAACAAAAGTCTCAATTAACAGCACTGCCTGAAAGTATTGGACAAAATTCTCAAACCCTGCTTCATTCCGCACCTAAACTTCTCCCTAAAAAGAAAAAAGTGTCAGAGCAATCGGCTGTAGTTTTAAATTCATAGACAGAAAAACACTGCTAACATGCTAGCTTGCGATCCTTGATCAGGAATGGCATTATTCAATGCAAAAAATAACCTATGGAGCGTCTAATGTCCGATTCAGTTAAACCAATGGTGTTGATTATTTTAGATGGGTGGGGCCATCGTGAACAAAGTCAGTATAATCCCACCAAAAACGCTCATTTACCTACTTTGAATTATTTATTTACTCATTACCCTTGCACTTATTTAGAAGCTTCAGGCCGAGCGGTAGGGTTGCCGAAAGGGCAAATTGGTAATTCGGAAGTGGGCCATTTGCATTTGGGAGCTGGCCGCGAAGTGCCCCAGGATTTAACTCGGATTAGTGATGCAGTAGCCAATAGCAGCTTTAAAAAAAACCCTGCTTTTGATCAGGCGATCGCACTCGCAAAAAAAAATAATAGCACCATCCATATTATGGGTTTGGTTTCTCCAGGCGGGGTTCACAGCCATGTCGATCAGATCATGGCGTTAATTAAACTGCTGGGTGAACAAGGGGTGCAACAGTGTTTGCATGCTTTTTTAGATGGCCGGGATGTTCCTCCTCGATCCGCTAAAAATTCTTTAGAACAGATAGAAAAACTTTTTCAAAAGCTCGGAACCGGCCAAATAGCCAGTATCATCGGCCGATATTATGCCATGGATCGAGACAATCGCTGGGAAAGAACTCAAATAGCCTATGATCTATTAACTTTAGGACAAGCCAAATACTCCGCCGCTTCCGCCGTTGAAGGTTTAGCTGCGGCATACGCCCGTAATGAAAATGACGAATTCGTGCAAGCGACCTTGATTCACTCTTCAGGAGGTCAACCTACCATTTTGAAAGATGGAGACATTGTTATTTTTATGAATTTCCGCGCAGATCGCGCTCGACAGTTATGCTTTGCTTTAACTGATCCACAATTCAATCGGTTTACAAGGGCAAAATTTCCAAAGCTAGCGGCTTTTATCACCTTAACGGAATACTCTCCCGAGCTCCAAGCAACGGTGGCTTACCCTCCGCTTTCATTAAACAACACCTTAGGAGAATTTTTATCTCAACAGGGATTAACCCAACTGCGAATAGCTGAAACAGAAAAATATGCCCACGTCACTTATTTCCTTAATGGTGGTAATGAAACCCCTTTTGCCAATGAAGACCGAGTACTCATTCCCTCCCCCAAAGTACCTACCTATGATCTTAAACCTGAAATGAGTGCAATTGAACTTACTGATAAACTGGTTTCAGCTATCGCAAACAAAAATTATGACGTGATAATTTGTAATTACGCTAACCCTGATATGGTTGGGCATACCGGAGTAGAATCTGCCGCCAATTCTGCAGTAGAAACCATTGACCAATGCATCTTAAGAATTTGGGAAAGTCTAAAAAAAGTGGGCGGGGAATTATTGCTCACTTCTGATCACGGTAATGTCGAGTTAATGTTTGATGAAAAAAATCATCAACCTCACACTGCTCATACTACCAATCTAGTACCGTTTTTATATGTTGGAAGAACAGCAAAGTGGCGTTCGGTAGATAATCCAAGTTTAATGGATGTAGCGCCTACCCTGATCTATTTGTTGGGTCTAGCTAAACCTCAAGAGATGACTGGTAGGAACTTACTAGTTTTGGAACAGCCTGCTTACTAAGGAACAAGCGGTATGGTTGCACTGTTCCGCTTCAAAAAATTCACAGTTCACCTACTGCTTGTTTTAAGTGGGTTATTGTTTGAGCCAAGTGGCTTTGCTGATTCTCAACAAAGCCAACTGCACCGGCTCAGCGATAAAATCGCAAAGATCAAACATTTTTTACAAGCAAAAAATAATCAAAGCGAAAATTTACAACAGCAGCTCCAGGAAATCGAATTGCAATATAGTGAAATTGATAGGAAACTACAACAAATTCAGAAAAAAATGGATATCCAACAGCAACAAATCACTTCACTGCAAAGTTCTATGAATCAAAATAGAAATCAATTACAAATGCAACAACAAGCTTTATCGCGGCAACTTTATTTAACTTACATATTGCAACGACAGGGACCTATTCCTATTTTGCTAACCCAAGACAACATGAACCAAAGCGCAAGAATGTTGTATTACTATCAACTGTTGAATCATTATCGTATTCAAAAAATTCAGCAATCTCAAATTCAACTGCAAAGCTTAGCGCAATCTCAGCAAGTATTATTGCAAGAAAATCAAGTGTTAGCAAAACTAAAAAAGCAGCAAGAGGAAACTCAAATACATTTATCGAAGATTCAAAATAATCGAAGCCAGCTCCTGGCACAAATCAATCAAAATATCAGCAACCAGCAACAACAACTGACCATTTTATTACGAAATAAAAAAGCATTAGAACAAACCATTACTAAATTGTCTAAACAATTAGTCGAACCAGAAAATTTTCATAGTGGAAATTTTGCTTCATTAGCACATCATCTGCCTTGGCCAACCAAAGGTTTAGTATTGCATTATTTTGGTAAACCGATTGCCGGAAGCGAACTAAAATGGAATGGTGAGATCATCACCGCAACAGAACAGCAACCGGTTTATGCAGTTGCTTCCGGTGTAGTGGTTTTCAGTAAATGGTTAGAGGGTTACGGATTATTAATCATCATCCACCATGGTAATGGTTATATGACTTTATATGGGCGGAATGCAACGCTCTTGAAGCATGAAGGAGACCGAGTCAATGCGGGAGAAATGATTGCAAAAGTCGGGAAAAGTGGCGGATATGAAAAACCTGCGCTATATTTTGCTATTCGATACAATGCCAAACCATTGGATCCGAATCAATGGTGCAGTTCATGATATGAGGGAATAGCATGAAAGTCAAATTATTAGTTTTGGTCGCATTTTCATTAATAAGCTGTTTGGGTTTTGATGTTTCCAGTTTGGCAGATAACTCAGTCAACGAGTTAACCGTAGCCCAAGCTTCGGATGAAGCCAAAGAAACTACCTTGCCCCAAGCCGATGTTCAAAAATTCGTCAACGCCATTGCCATTATTAAACGTTATTACATTAATGATCCCAGCGATAATGCTTTGTTCGATAACGCTATTAAAGGTATGGTCGAAAATTTAGACCCCCATTCTTCCTATCTTAATGCTGATGATTTAAGAGACTTAGAAACAGCAGTTTCAGGGGAATTTGTAGGTATCGGCGTAGAGTTAACTTCTCAAGATGGCGTGTTAAAAGTGGTTAGTCCCTTGGAAGGTTCTCCTGCGGATAAAGCCGGAATGAAAACCGGTGATATGATCATCAAAATAGACGATAAAATTGTTCAAAATATGAATTTACACGATGCGGTTAACCGTATTAAAGGAAAAAGCGGCTCTCAAGTAAAAATATCCTTGCTTCGTAAAGGAGAAGATAAACCGATTAATCTGACGATAACCCGCGAAAAAGTCAAAATGGAAACCATCAAAAGCCGAATGTTAGATGATAATTACGGCTATATCCGTTTGTCCTTTTTTCAAGGACCAGTAGATATAGATCTATTAAACGCTATTAAAGATTTACAAAGCAAGCATCAATTAAAAGGCTTAATTTTAGATTTGAGAAATAATCCTGGCGGTTTACTAGAAGTCAGCGCTAAAGTAGCCGGTACTTTTTTGGATGTAGATAAAACTAATAATTTTCACAATGTAGTGGTCTATACCAAAGGACGAATTCCCGGCGCGGATGTCGAATTGAAAGTAACCGGACACGATGTTACCAATGGCTTACCTTTAGTAGTTTTGATAAATGGCGGCTCGGCTTCCGCTTCTGAAATTGTCGCTGGAGCCTTACAGGATTATCATCGTGGCATCATTATGGGGAGCGTTAGCTTCGGCAAAGGTTCAGTTCAAACCGTGTTGCCCTTAGATGATGGGGCTATTAAATTAACCACCGCTCTTTATCACACGCCGTCTGGGAGAGTAATCCAAGCGGTGGGAATTCAACCCGATGTAGTAGTGCCTGCTTTAGAAGTCGACGAAAAAAATATCAAAGGCATTATCGACATGGATGAGGGCAATTACCGAAATCATCTATCCAATAGCGACAACAGCGATCAACAAATTAATAACGTGGCTCAACAATACCAAAAACAAAGAGAGATTGAAGTTGCTTTAGCAAAAGAAGATTACCAATTATATGCCGCATACACTACGTTAAAAGGGGTTTCATCAGTTGATCAAAAGAACCCGGTTGTTTCGGATAATAATAAAGCTCCTTAGACTTGAGCCTTTAACTATAACCAGGGCAAAAAAATCACACCACATCTAAAAAAGATGTGGTGCTCAATGCTCAGTTAAAATTTCCCGGATTCTTTCATATTTTCTAAATTCTTAAGTAACGACTGTGGAATCGGAGCAGTGCCTCCTGCTATATTTTTCCATTGATGTTCGGGAATATGAGCATCAACAAAAGCTTTTTCTACTAGCATTTCGTTATTGATATGAATTTCAGACATAATTCTTTCGATCACTTGCTTACGTAATAACTTATTTGAACTTGATTCAGCCATTTTTTTATCCTCCAATGTAGTTCCTGCGCCTCGTTCCAAAAAAAAATATAGCACAAAAATTGACCGGCCGCTTACCAGGGTCAACAAGCCCTAAGTCTTTGAATACACGATGTTGATTAGCTTCTGACTGCCGTGATTTTAATCTACACTTTACTGTACTGCCTTTATTTTCATCTAGTTATGGATTTAGTTTGTAGGACGTGTTATGACCCTACCCTTTAACCCGTCATCTTAAAAATACTAATCCTAACCGGCAGGACTTATATTTCGACATAATTGCCTGATTCAAGACCCCGCGATCAAGTCGCGGAATAACGTAGGGTGGGCGCTGAAGTCAGGATTTGCTGTCGATTACTAGCAGTCAGTTTAGCTCTCACATAAGTAATGAGCTTTTCCCGTTTTGTAGCGGCCTCTAATCCGGCTTGATCATGCAGTGAGAGGTAATGTACTCCTCTCAAGTAACCCAACACAATAATAGGGGTTTGATTATTAAACTGAGGCGGCGTAAAAATTTCAGGTCTCCGCTGACCATGACTATCTAAACCATCATGATTAATTACCGTAATAATGACACCAAATGCTTTTGCTAATGTACACAGTTCTAAATGGTTTCCCCATGTGCCTATTTGCAGTAATTTTAAAATATATTCGTCCGGGCTTCCGGCAACAAACCCAGTAGTTGTGGAATCAGCAATAAAATTTTCAATAAGCTGATGCGTTGCTCTTTCTCTCACTTGCACATGACTCGTTACTATTTTTTGATCTTGAACAGACAATAAACCACGAGTTCTTAGTTGATCGTATATGGCATCATATAAGCAATTACCTTCTCGATTCACTTCACGATCTTGAAATCCATATAATGCCGCTAGCGTTGCTAATTGCGTGGCTCTATCTGTACTACCCGTTCCATTTTTTGATAATTGTAATGCTTTTTGCTTGGCTTCTTGATCACTGATACACTCTTGCGCTCTTTTTGCAGCTTCGTAGAAGGACTCAGATGTACCTGATTTTGACTCACTCAATGAACGGCTCATAGCTTCTAGCACTTGCTGTTTTTCTCTACTACGGAGAGCCAAGGCATACTCCACCCATCTTTTAAACATATTATTATCAAATTGTCTTATAGTTTGATGCTTACCAAATAGCCCAGTTGAATTTTTGCTTAGCGATGTAAATGATAATGAATCACCCTTAGAAAAAGCACTACTGCTAGAACTACTCGAAGACAGAAGCGAAAAAGCATGTAATGAATTAAACTCAAGCTTCTCCTTTTTGGTTGCTTTACTGTCATTATCGTTCAGGCCGTTTTTCCGTTTTGTGCTTTTTAGTTCTTCTTCGTTATCAACTTGTTTTTTTAATGAACTACTCGAAGAAGATACTTCATATTTTTTCTCTCGGTAACCTGAATCTCGGAAAGTTGACTCATTAACGTAAGCTTGCTCAAACTCAGTGCAAAATTTTGCTACTACTTCATCCTGATAATTTACAGCATATATTTTTAAATTTTGATAATATGTCGGAGTAGCAACTTTAAACCATTGCTGTAAGAGAGCTGATCTGATCGGAGCAAGTCTTTTAGACTGTAACACATCGGCTATTCTCTGGTGATCGGATAATATATAACTTTTTAAAGTGAAAAATACATCTTCATCCTCTGGTTCTAAATCACTCGTATCTTTCAGCATAGCTTCCAGTTTAGCTTCTCTAAAATCTATATAGGGAGGATAAGGGTTATCCAGAGCAATAACAGAGTCTTCTATAATTTCAATGAGCAAGGTAGCAATTGCTTCTAAACCTGCTTGTAGAGGTTTATTTTTATCATATTTCTTTCCCCATTCACGATTTAAACGTTTTATAATATCTGAGAGAAAATCGTCAATTTCTGTTTTATTATTATTCTTTTGATAAATAATACTTAAAACAACTGGTAAGACCATCACTGATTTGTCTTCATTCTCCTGTTCAGCTTCATCATCCCCCTCCTCATCACTTTCCCCTCTATATAATTCGTCTTCAGTATATAATCCGTCAAGTACTCCAATTCGAAAACTCGCTTTATTTCTGAGCAATAGCTCAACTATATCTGGCTTTAATTTTATTAATGCAATATGCAAGGGGGAAAGACATACTTCGTTAGTGATATTAGGATTAGCATTGCTTTCCAGTAAAAACTCTACAAGCTTATAATTGCATTCATATACGGCATTATGTAAAGGGGTTTCTCCCCATTGGTCACGGCAATCAATTTCAGCGCCATTTTCTAGTAGTATTTTAACTGAACCAAAAGAATTTTTGAGTACGCCAAGATGCAATGCCGTTTCTCGCCATTGATTCACCACATCAATGACTCTAACTGTACTGGTTTCTTTATAGTGCCTGAGCAAGATGAATAAGAAATCGCCACTATTTTGGATAACCGCTTGATGGATATAGAGTTGATAATCTGTATTACGATCATACTCAGGGATACCTGTAAGAGGGTCTTGCTCATATTCATTGCGATTATCTTTATTGCAATCAAATTCGTTTTTGCCATTACGTACAACGATTTCTTCTATCTCACTTTCCCAGTCATCTCTAGTCCATTTTGGAAAATCAAGAAAAGGTTCTACCCCAAAATCAAACGATATCCTTTGGCCAGGCTGACACATAAGACCCGCATACGTGGCATAATAAACTAAATTATTCTGATGCACTAATTCACCCGCATCTGGATGGTGAGGTTTAGCACCATAATTCAGCAATAATTGCAAAATCTCTGGAAGATTATACTGCAGTGCTAAAAAAATATAAGTAGCTGAATTATTCAGTCCACGAACAAATAATTTGTTAAGCTCAATTCTTTTAGTCTCTAATAGTGCCCTTACAATAATCTGATCATTTTTGATGATACTGGCTATTATCACGGCTTCACTGCAAGGTAATTGCAAAATAGTTGCTATGTTTAATTTGATATCATCAACCAATTGTGATTGATACCAACCGTACCATTTTTCAAAAATATTCTTTGCTCCGTAGGAAAATAAAAATGTAGAAAGTGATCGCCAAAAAGCAGAAGTTTCACCCTCAGCCACGGAGGTTTCCCATTTTTGTTGCCAAAACGCCATAATACCGTGTTCGAGAAATAGATCATGACTAAAAAAACACTTATTATCTTGTTCTACAATGACTCGATCTTTTAAAAGAAGCGGCACTCCGGGTAATTTTATCAAAGGGACGGGTGTGTTTAATCGAGTACTGGAGCGCATGATTTCAACGGCTAATCTCTGCCATGCCATACATCTTTTCGAGAAATTTTGTTCATCTTTATCTTGTCCTTTGATCATTAATTTAACTAGCATGCCTTTTATATTGGTATCATGCGTGGTTATTTGATAACTGAATTCTTCCTTAGTCACTTGGTTAATAAAACCAACAATTGCCGAGAGATAAAATGGAACCACTGCCATATTCATCAAAGGTTCTATCGTGTGGTAACCCCTTTCTACCAACTCAGGAAAAGTTTTGATAATATCTCGTGATGACAAAGGGTTTACTGTTACGATGATCCTATCTTTTTGAAAAATTTTATGCTGGCTAACTACAGGTGTCAGAGTGAGTATTAACTTAACTGGAGATTTAACCGATTGCGTCAGAAAAATAAAAAGCTCTTGTAATTGAAAATCAGGGGAAAATGCCTTCTCCATACTATCTATCACCACAAAGCGAATTGCTTTAATGCGAGCAACCACTTCTTTTAATTTTTCCTGCAACTCTTTCTGTTGAATCAAATCGGTTGCTACAAATGCTAAATATTCTGCTGGATGACAGTTTTCTAATAATGTTTTTTTAACTAAGCCGGATTTACCGGTCCCACTTTCACCGACTACCAATATAACTTTACGGTCACTGTGATAGGTAGCTTTTAGCTCCTGCATCAAAATATCACTTTCCACCCTGGATACTGAATGTGCATCAGAACTACCACAACCATAGAAAATATTTGAAAATGTGGTTTCAGTTCGACTTCTAAGAAAATGAAGCATTTCACTACGTGCTACACATTCTTTTATTAATTCTTGCATAAGTGATTTTGTCAATTCAGGTGCGTTTCGATCTGGATATTCCTTTAATAACCAGTCGTACATGGCGTAAAAAATACAGGTAAATATCAGATCAGGAGATTCTCCCGCCGGTACTAAAATTTTTTGGATTCTTTGTTCCAAAGCTGGCAAATCAGGTTGATTAATCTGGAATTGAAAACACTTCAAAAATCTTTGAAAATCTAACTCATTTAAATCTACTGGTTCAGTACTTGAATTCTCCAGATATTCCCAAATTTGTTGATATAAAAGATCATACAAATCTTCAGTACGTTTTTCTAACAGAGCTTTATATATTTTTTCTAAACATTGCTGTATTTTTATTTCCGTAACATTTCGAGGCAGCGTAATTTTAGGTAATCTTAGCTCAAATCCAGGGGTAGGGTTGAATCTTGATGTAAAATAACAACCACCTTTTTTCTTTTTCTTATATAAATACCCTTCTTCCTGAAGAGCCAGCCAAATTCGCTCTTTATCATGATCATCGACTTGTTTCCCTATCAGTTTCTTAAACGCTACTTTGAGTACTGTTTCCAATTTTCGATTAATCAAGAATGATTTAGTATGATTTATAAACTCCGGTTTAAATTTACCTTCAGGGGTAATACACTGATTCAAAATAATATCTAATTGAGTATTGCTATAAATAATTATTGATATTTTTTCATCTGCTAAATCAGAATATTTATCTCTCCATCGCAACCAACCTTGAAATGACTTACCAATATGCATCTTCATATTTTTTTTCTTTTTCTTATTCTCATCAGCATCATCAGTATCACTCTTGCTATCACTACTTTTTTCTTTCCTGTTACTTTTAGAATCTTTTGGTTGGTTAAAAAACTCTTGTACTGTGATAGGATATTTGTAATATTTTACTTGATAACCTTTTAAAGAAGTTACCACCCCTTTTTCATTTCTTACCAATAATGCAACGTCATCTATATTACCGGAGTCATCAACTTCGGCTTTAACGCCAAAATCATAAATGCTGGTATCGAATCGAGAAACCAGTAAGCATTCCATCGTCACCATGATCTGGTATTGAGTACCACGAGCGCCTCGTTGTAATAATTGATACATAGGAAATGTGTCGGGACGCTTAGATGTTGGTAAATTTTCTATAATCTGGCTAAATTGAGGGGGTGGTACAAACCACCGTTTTAAATCTTGCTGAACGTGCTGACTTTCATTCTTTTTTTCTTCTAAAGCATGAATATTCGGCTGTGAGAATGGCAATAAATCATCATCTAATAACTCTGAACCTATTCCCCAACCGTTATCTTTTTCGTCAAAGGTCAAGACCACTCTCCTATTTTATATCATGTGCTAAACTTAGCTGTAAGCCGTGAGCATCCAGTCCATATTGACGAGCTGCTTTCTTAAATATTTCAATAACTATAATTGACACGTGAAAACGTACAAGTTACTATCGTCTAAAGAGATCGAGTTTATCTGGGATAGTTAAGCATAAAATTATAGAAAATATTTTCTGATCAAACAATGGCTTTTATGCCGTCAATAAAAATTGGCGAATTGTTTTTCAGTTTGACGGTAAAGATTCTTACAATGTTGATTATATCCGCAAAGGGTAATATATGGAGCAGCTATGGCAATCCAAACTATTAATCCCGCCACAGGCGAAGTCATTAAAAACTATTCTGAAATGAATTGGAATGAGGTCGAAAAAATTATTCATTCCAACCATCAGGCTTTTTTAAAATGGTCAAATAAGAGTTTTCAGGAACGAGCTGAATTAATACGGAAAGTGGCTGATAATCTAGGCCGCAATAAACAGCAATATGCCGAATTAATTACCCAAGAAATGGGTAAACCGATCCGCTTCAGCGTAGCAGAAATCGAAAAATGCCAAAAAAGTTGTTATTACTATGCTGACAATGCCGAAAAGTTTTTAGCCGCGCAACCAGTTGCTACCGAAAAAAGTAAAAGTTATGTGATTTATAAACCATTGGGAATCATCTTAGCTTTCATGCCTTGGAATTATCCTTTCTGGCAGGTATTTCGTTTTGCAGCGCCTACATTAATGGCTGGCAACAGTGTGTTGTTACGTCATGCCCCTATTTCTACCGGAACCGGATTGGCTATTGAACAACTATTCCGGGATTCGGGATGTCCGGAAAATCTTTTCCGCACCTTGATCATGGATAATGACACCGCTGCTGTGGCCATTCGTCACCCTTTGGTCAAAGGGGTTACTCTGACCGGAAGCCCACAAGCAGGCAGTATTGTAGGTGCTAACGCCGTCGGCTCTTTTAAAAAAGTAGTTTTAGAATTAGGCGGCAGTGACCCTTATCTCATTTTAGAAGACGCGGACCTAGAGCATGCTGCTAAAACGTGTGTGGCTTCTAGATTGAATAATTCAGGCCAAGTTTGTATCGCCGCCAAACGAATCATTGCGGTAGATGCTATCAAAGATAAATTCGAAACATTCCTTTTAGAGCAAATTAAAAATTATAAAATGGGTGATCCTACTCATTTAGAGACCGATTTAGGTCCTTTAGCACGAAAAGATTTACGCGATAATGTGCATCGCCAAGTACAAGCATGTATTGAACAAGGCGCCACTCTGGTGATGGGTGGTGCAATACCAACAAAACCGGGGTTTTTCTATCCGCCAACAGTTTTGAAAAACCTTACGCCAAATATGCCAGCCATGCGAGAAGAAATTTTTGGTCCGGTCCTGGCTTTGATAACAGCCAAAGATCAAGAACAAGCGATTAATATCGCAAACGACACCGATTATGGATTATCAGCCGCTGTCTTTACTCAAGATATTGCTCAAGGAGAAGACATTGCCGCAAATCGAATTCATGCCGGCTGCTGCTACGTTAATGATTTAGTTGCTTCCGATCCGCGCCTGCCATTTGGAGGAATTAAACATTCGGGGATCGGACGTGAGCTAGGCGTAGCAGGAATACATGAATTTACGAATGTAAAAACGATTTGTATTAAGTGATCAATACGTCTGCATAGAGTCTACTACATATGAGCTCTAGTGGCGCTCACTCAATCACATCATTCAGTCTATGATAACTAGTTAGAATGCAGCCAAGGATTAAAAGTTGCAACGCCCGTATCCTGAAAATCTTTTAAATTTCTGGTAATGACTGTCATACCATGCACTAAGGCGCTGGCGGCTATAATTGCATCTCGATCTGATTGGGGGTTTGGTACATGTAACTTAGCGCAGCATTGAGCTATAGCAACGTCGAAAGGAATGATCCGATCAGTAAATGCTGTTAAAACGTAATTATTAAGCCAAGAACGTAGTATTGCGCCTTGTGAGCGATCACGTCTTTCTGCTAATAAAATGCCAGTTTCCAACTCCAAAATAGTGACCACCGATATGAATAATGTTGCTGATGCAACGCTGTTGGCCCATCGAATTACATTTTTATCCGATCTCCCTGATTTGGTTTTTCTCAGTTCAGAAATGACATTAGTATCCAATAAATACATTATGTTAAATCAGTTGGTTTAAAAAATTTTGTTTTTAGCCGAGGCGGTTCAAAATCTATATCTGCCGCCTCAGGCATTGCAAGTAAATCCACGATACTGTCTTTTTTATCTAATATTTTTTGATATTCTTTAATAGACAATAAAACGTGAGCCACATGACCTCGGTCAGTTATATAAACTGGACCATTAGAAGCTGCTCGCTTAGCTTTACTAACATCGTGATTAAAGTCTCTGCTGGAAATAGTAGTAATAGTCATAATTGAACTCCTCTCATATACTAAAAATTATAGCACAAATGTAGGTACTTGCCTACCATTAGAGGCTGCTACCTTTTTGATCCTCTTCGCTGGTATCGTTAGCTGCTCCTAGGTGTTCGATCATTATATTTTCTCTGATAATTTCTCCTTTTTAAACTGCTATAGGAGCCTTAATGACCGGATCAGGGTCGTAATTTAAAAAAACAAAATCCTCGAATTGATAGTCAAATAAAGAAGGCGGTAATCTTAATATTTCTAAAACGGGTAAATTTTTTGGAATCCGCTCTAGTTGAGTATTAACAGCATCTAAATGATTCAAATAAATGTGACAATCGCCTCCAGACCAAATAAATTCTCCCACTTGTAAACCACATTGTTGAGCAATCAGGTGAGTTAACAAAGAATAAGATGCAATATTAAATGGCACACCCAAGAAAGCATCAGCAGAACGCTGAGTTAATTTGCAAGATAGCCGGTTATCTGCCACATAAAATTGAAATAGTAAATGACAAGGCGCCAAAGCCATTTGTGCTATTTCACCGACATTCCAGGCGCTGACGATTAAACGTCTAGAATCAGGGTTGGTTTTAATTTGTTGGATCAACTGACTTAATTGATCAATAGTATTACCATCGGCACATTGCCAGCTACGCCACTGCTTGCCGTAAACCGGTCCTAAATCGCCATTGGAATCAGCCCATTCGTCCCATATGGTAACATTGTGATCCTTTAAAAATTGAATATTGGTCTCACCTTTTAAAAACCATAACAGCTCATAAATCCAGCTACGATTATGAATTTTTTTGGTTGTTAATAGTGGAAAACCTTGGGAAAGATCAAAGCGCATCTCGTAACCAAAAAGACTGATCGTGCCTGTGCCGGTACGGTCTGATTTACGTTGGCCATGCGCCAAGATGTCACGCAAAAATTGTAAATATTGCTGCATAAATTAATTTCGATAATAGATAATCCATAAAGCAATCGCGCCCGCTAAAAACATCGGCAATGATAAAATTTGGCCCATGGTCAACCAATTAAAAGCGATATACCCATACTGGGGATCAGGTTGTCTAAAAAATTCTGCAATAGTTCTAGCTAAACCATAGCCCAATAAAAACAGTGCAGACACCGCAAATCTGGGTCTCGGCTTGCTGGAGAACCACCATAAAACTACGAATAGTAACACTCCCTCTAATAAAAATTCATAGATTTGCGAGGGATGCCGCGGCTCTGGCCCCGCAGCAGGAAAAACCATAGCCCAGGAGACGTTGCTGATTCTGCCCCATAATTCTTGATTGAGAAAATTGCCAATCCTACCTGCTGCTAAACCAATTGGCACTAAAGGAGCTACAAAATCAGTCAGGTCCCACAGTGAACATTTGAATTGATGGCTGCACCAGAGCATGGCCAAAACTACTCCTATAAAACCGCCATGAAAGGACATGCCTCCTTGCCAAATAGCAAAAATTTTTAAAGGGTTATGAAGGAAGTAAGGGAAATCATAAAACAACACATATCCCAAACGCCCGCCAATAACAACCCCAATAGCGCCATAAAATATCAGATCTCCTACTTGCGATTTTGTTAAAAAAGCGTTCGGCTTTCGAACTCTCCAAAGTGCTAATAACCAAGCCAGAGTGAAGCTAAGCAGGTACATGATTCCGTACCAGTAAATTTTCAAATGACCGAATTGAACGGCCACTGGATTAATAGATGGATATTGAATCATGGTAGCATGCACCTTATGAATGGGAACGTTAGATTAATATTTTTAACATCTGGCCCGCAACCATCAGCAAAAAAATTGAAAAAATTCGCTTTAAGATTTTAGGTGAAAGATGATGTGCTAACTTTACTCCCCAGGGAGCCACGATCATACTGACTAACGCTACTGGCAACCAAGCAGGCCAATAAACATAGCCGGTTGACCAAGCCGGCATACCTTTTACCATCAACCCGCTGATTATAAAGCTCAAGGTACCAATAATGGAAACAGTAAAGCTTACGGCATTGGAAATAGCGATTGAATCTCTTATCGGCACGCTCCAGCGAGTGAGGAATGGGATGGTTAATACTCCGCCGCCAATGCCTAATAAACCGGATTTGGCTCCTACTATGGTTCCAAAAATATTTAACCCTACCGGCCCCGGTAATTTTCCTTGTGCTTCGGTACGGCTGTCAAACCATAAGCGCACAGCCATATATAAAACAAAAAAGCCAAAGAGTATTTGCAGGACTTTTGAATTGACTACATGTGCTAACAGGGCGCCAAGGATTGCTCCGACGATGACGCTAGGTAATAATTTAGAAAAAATTGGCCAAACCTCAGCTTTTCGTTGGAGATGGGCCAACAGTGAGCGAATAGTGGTGGGTATCATGATCGCTAACGAAGTGCCTTCGGCCATTTGCATGAGATGGTTATGCGGAACTGCGGTGTAATAATATAAGTAAGCCAACCCAGGCACTACCACCAAACCGCCACCAATACCTAATAAACCGGCCATAATGCCTGCGAAAGCACCTAAAAAGATGAAACCAACTATAAGTATGATGTAATGCATTTTATCTCGGGATTATTGGTCATGGTGTTGATTATACCACAATGAAATCAGTGTTCAAAAGAAACACTGTTCTTTGTGGTGGAGTATGTACATGGAACATAGCTTATTCCTTGCAAAATCGTCTATTTCGCAAAAAATATCGATCAGTTGGTTTGCTATTAGCACATGATCAGGATACAAACCCAGTTTTGTTCAAGCGAAATTTAGTATATGGTTGAAAGAACTAACCATGGAAATAGCCCTTAAGCCGAGAAGTCCGCAGTGAGTCGCAGAGTGTCAAACGCTGCACTGGCTTTGGCCAAAGTGAGCAGGTTGGGATTAGTTCGGTAAGTTGTGTTCTTAAATTGATGGAAACTAATTATTAATGATCGGACCTCGCCGTTTAAGTTTGATTTATATATAATATGTAATCAAAAAATACGGAGTCGTTTAACCCTTAGACAACTGTTCGTTAATTAAGAAAATTATCAAGGGGCGCTGTCAACAGACTATTGGTTATAGTCTCGTAGTCTACAAAGGATAAATAATGAAAAAAGTATATTCTACGACCTTGACAACAATCGGTTCAGCAGTAGCCACTAATAGTTC
>JAFEDN010000130.1 GCA_018241585.1 Pseudomonadota bacterium
TTTATTCCCTTCTTATAAAATATAACTTTGGTGTCATATGATTGAAGAAAAATTAATTTCTCTTCTGTTAGGAGATGAAAGTCTACAATCTCCGTCCTTTTATGAAATGAATTACCCATCTCGCCAGATTGTGGTTACTCGCTTTGCACCAAGTCCTACCGGGTTTGTCCATTTAGGCAGTTTATATACTGCCCTGATTAACACTTTAACGGCTCACCAAAACAATGGGGTATTTTTTCTTAGAATTGAAGATACCGATACCGAAAGAAGCACCTTAGACGCTTTGAAGCTAATTATTGCGGCTCTAGACCGATTTAGGCTTAGACCAGACGAAGGGGTTGTTGGCTTTGAACAAGGAGCAACCATCGAAAAAGGCAATTACGGGCCATACGTGCAATCAAAACGTAAAAACATATACCATACTTTTGTTGCTGAATTGCTGCGCAAAGGATTAGCCTATCCTTGTTTTATGACTAATGAAGATTTAAACCAGATCAGGCAACAACAAAAATTAACTAAGCAGAGACCAGGTTGTTATGGCCCATGGGCCAAATGGAGGAATGCTACGGCTGAACAAATTTATCAGCAGTTGGATCAGCAACACAGTTTTGTTATCCGCCTTAAATCTCCCGGGAAATATGCTCAGCGAATCAAATGGCAAGATTTAATTAAAGGAGAAATTAATACTCCGGAAAATGATATTGATATCGTTTTATTAAAATCTGATGGTTTGCCTACTTACCATCTAGCGCATGTTATTGATGATCATTTGATGCGAGTCACTCATGTGATCCGTGCCGATGAATGGTTACCTTCAGTCCCGCTGCATCTGCAACTTTTTGGATTGCTTGGCTGGCAACCTCCTGCGTATGCGCATATTGCGCCAATTGAAAAAATTGATGAATCTTCTGGTTATTCGTCTCGCCGAAAATTATCCAAACGAAAAGATATTGAAGCGAATATCGATTTTTATTTAGAAAAAGGATTTACTGAAAACGCAATCATTGAGTATTTGATGAATATTATGGATTCTTCTTTCGAAGAATGGCGGAAAAAAAACCCTTCCGAATCACTGCAAAATTTTAAATTTTCTATTGCTGATCTCTCAGCACATGGCGCCTTAAGCGATATCGGTAAATTAACTAACATTAATCGAATGGTTATTACCAAAATGGATATTGAAACCTTGTACCATCAAGGGCTTTCCTGGGCAAAACAATGGGATCAGGAATTAGCAGACTATATGGAAAAATTTCCTCAAGAGACCAAGGCGGCTTTAAACATTGAACGTGAAGGCGGAAAAATTTCAAAGCGAATTTCCATGTGGTCCGATCTGAAAAATCAATTATTTTTCGTCTACGATGAGTTATTCAACAAATACCGGAAATTTTATCTTCCCGAGCAGATCACTGATGCCGATCTACATCTGCTAATTCCCGAATTTATCCAAGGCTATGACATCCAATGGGATAAAATGACTTGGCTGGAATTCATTAAACAAATTTCAGTAAAGCATGGCTATGCCGCTTCGGTATCGGATTACAAAAAAAACCCGCAGGCTTACAAAGGGCACTTCGGAGACGTCGCCATGTTGCTGCGATTAGCCGTTTGCGGCACGCCGCATTCTCCAGACCTTTGGGAAGTTATGCGAGTTTTAGGATACCAGCGGGTTGTGCAGAGATTAGAGCAGGCTGCCGCGGCTTGATCGCAGGATAACCAACCTTAGTATGAAAGACCCCTTATCATTATCCACTCTTTTTCAAGATAATGAAAAAAGTGAGTTACAAAAAATTATTCGCCATACTAAACGTTTATCAGCAGTAAATCATATCGTACAAGCTTGTTTACCTGAGAAATTAAAAGATCACTGCCAGGTGAGTGAGTTTAAAACCACTGAATTAACTATTTTAGTGGATGGAGCCGCTTGGCTGATGCAAATTCGGTTTATTAAACCGGCGTTATTGAATCAATTAAAAAAAAATCCCCAATGTGCTTATCTACAAGAAATCAATTTAAAAGTTTTTCCTAATTATTTAAAACTCCAATCTCCAGAGCCCCATCTTCACCCGACGATTCTTTCTTCCCAGACCCGGCATTTATTACAAATCACAGCAGAATCCATCGAACATCCTCTATTAAAAAGAGCTTTACTTAAATTAATCTCATAGCCCTAACGCGCATGACCTGACCTTGATGGCGGGCAAAACGAACTAGGACAAGAGGTCATTAAAATAGTTATACATTGTGGTGCGCCACTACAACTATATGGCCCATTGCCCAGCAACCAATACGCTGTATCACCTTGACTACTGTTCTGATTTGAAGGATACAATTGAGCCCATATTTGGTCGGAAGTACCACTTCTGCTGCTTAGGAATTCATATTCTCCCCACGTCTCCTTTTTAGGATTTATAAAATTAATTGTCGTGTTTGAACTGCCGTAATCTTGCGCACATAAATCATCCACTGAAATTAACCCAGTCAGAGAGCCACCCGGTTTCAATGTTTTATTATCAAAATTCGCGCTACCGGAACCACCACAATGCTCGGTGGATTGAAGAGTGACATCTTCACTAGTTTCGTTAACCAGAGTGACATTTACCACTGGACGGACATCTGTCGCATAAGCCATCCCAATCGGAGCCAGAAAAATCAATGTGGTAATTGTATAGAGTTTACATATTTTCATAACATACCTTTATTACTTTTGATGATAATTAGATATAAATCCACTTATACGATATAATTTTAGCTATTAATCCTTAAGAAATCCTTAAAGTAAGGGGGCTTTTTTCTTTAATTTAATAATTTCTTAAGGATATACTGTAAAGGTAACTTATCCAAGGTTTAATTTTATCAAAGAGGACATGAAAATGAATAAAAAATTAATTTATAATTGTTTAATGATCGGACTAATATTATCAACCACTTCTTTTGCCGATTCCGAAGTATCTATAATGAATGCTTCTACTGATCACAATTATCAATATATCATCCTGGAAGTCACGGATGGGGCTGGTCATTTTGTATATCAATACGAAGTACCTGGAACATTATATTTTAATGGTACTCCAAATACTTATATTTTTTATGGAGCCGATATCAGTAAGGAGCTCAATGGTCATTATTTGAGTGTTATAGGTTATCCTGATGATTACCCTACTTTTATGAAAACAGTGCAATGTCCAGTCAGCAAAAAAATTAATACTTCGACTTACTATAATGTAGGCTTTGCATTTCAAAACAACCATACTTGCAGCATTCTTTGGCAATAAAATATAGTCATTACAGATCAAGCAGCCATTTGAGCAAGTATTTTTGAGTAATCTCTGTGCCATTAATTTGAAAACTTTGTTCCTCTCCTTTAAGAGTTAATAGAATGTTTTGCATTGAATTAATATATTGGTCGGCAGCAAGAAAAGGAGATAATTCACGGTCTTTGTTTTCAACAGAAAGTTCAGTGGTTACTTGAAATTTATGGTACTGACCAAATTTATCTTTAGCAATAAAATCGATTGCTTTGTTATTCATTTCGCAGTAATAAACAAATTGAAAGTTTTTTTTGAGTTTGAGAAATACAATATTTTCCAATTGTTTTGAATAGTTTTGGTTGATGTTTTTAAATAGATTGATAATCCCCGTATCAACTGAGTAATATTTTCTGTGGGTCGAAAAAATTCTGTTTAATTTCCAATCGAATCGATCTACCGAGTAAACTGCGAAAGTTTTGGTAATATATTCAATATAAGTTGCTAAGGTTTCCTGTTTAATTGAAATGGCTTGATTTTTAAAAATATTGCTTAAACGGGTTGTTGAAATCACGTTGCCAACCGACAAATGAAGATATTGTAAAATTTTTTCGACAATCATAGGCTGGCGTACATTAAACCGTTCAATCACATCATCTAATATTACCTTGCTTACAATACCTTGCAGATAAGAATATCGGGCACTTGGATTACTGATAGTAAAAATTTCAGGTAATCCCCCGAACTCCAAATATTGCGAGAAAAAAGCTTTTATTTGAGTAAGATGTTTATAAAAATCGGTCTGATTGATAATGGATATCTGGTGATAAGCCAAAAATTCTTTGAAGCTAAAAGGTAAGATTTGAAATTCGATAAACCGACCAGCAAGATTAGACCCTATTTCCGAAGATAACAATTCGGAGTTCGAACCCGTTAGAAATATCTCAAGGTCTCGCTCTTTTTCATATAAAGTTCGAATCAATTTATCCCAACCCGAGACATGTTGAATTTCATCAAATATTAATAACTTTTTACCTTTGCTTGAAAGACTTTTTAAAAAAATTTGTACCACATTATCTAGATTGGTAATATTATGAAGAGGAACCAGTCTATAATCTTCAAAATTTAAGTAAAGAACATTATCCAGTTTATATTGTTTCGCTTCAATTAACGCACGTGCCGCCATTTGCACTAGAAAAGATTTACCGGATCGTCTAAAACCGCTGACAATCTTAATGGGTTTAGAGCCTGCGGCTGCACAGAGTTCTTTTTGGTCGTCTCTAACAAGCCCTTCTACAGTTGCAATTAGATTTTGCCATTCAGAAATTATAGGAAAGAATGCTGGTATAAGGTCATTAAACCTTAAGTAATTCTACTTTACAAAGGGGAAAAATTCAAATTCCCTCCCCTTTATGGAGGGGTTTTTTTGGGCAATGCTGCGGATTTTTTAAATTTATTGAAAGCGGGTCCATTCTATAGCTGCAGTACCAAAACTCCCTAAAATTTACCATATAATTATAGATAGGTTGACAAAATAAAATGGTGACTAATTTATGAGAAACAAAAGTTTAATAACCAGTATAGTCAGTATTGTTATATTGGGCATGACCCATTCGGTTTTAGCTATTACCTATCCTGCAAAGGTACCTACACCCGATGAGCCGTCATTAATTTTGCACCACGAAGATTTCCAGTCCTGGGGCGATCACACTCGTTATGCCACCTTGGAATGTGTATTTACTACCACCGGAACATCTCCGACAATTGTGGTTAATTATTCAGTTGCTGATAATAGCTATTCGCCAAATGAAATAACGCTGACTACCAACCCTACCAGCAATATTTCTCTGCCAATCACTGCTGCAGTAGTGGCTTATCCGAGTGTGGATAATACTTTTTATCTTTTTTTCCATATTTCTAAGACATTATCTGACACACAATTAGATAACACATCTATCAGGCTAACCAATTATTCCAATACTGATATTACTTGGCAGGGTTGCACTTCACCATCAAATTGAACGGATAGCTGCGTGCTCCATGACTGAACCATAACCCGTGGGAATTTTAGCTGAATCTTCGAAAGTGACGATTTCCCAAGCTTGAGGGTAACTCATGAACTTATCTAAAAGCCGGTTATTCAAGGCGTGGCCTGATTTGTAGCCGGAAAAGGCGCCAATTACCGGATGACCTAGTAAATATAAATCACCAATCGCATCCAATATTTTATGCTTCACGAATTCATCTTCGTAACGCAAACCATCTTTGTTCAGTACCTTATAATCATCCAGAACAATTGTATTATCCAAACTTACGCCTAATGCTAAGTTATTTTCGCGAATATACTCATATTCTGCTAAGAA
>JAFEDN010000131.1 GCA_018241585.1 Pseudomonadota bacterium
ACAAAAAAAATTTATTTCAGCAATACATTACTGCCAATGATAATGGTTTTGTTATTTGTCCTGACTTTGATGATACTACAGCAGGAATTTGCTGATATCAGAAAACCATCAGCCCAATGTAGTGAGTCTGCAAATGCTCCGAGTTGAATAGCTAACTGAGATTGAATTCGTTGAATAACATTCCACAGGTTTGCAGCCTGTTTTGCATAATTGACCCGTGAGTTCAAAGCCGGAAACCAATCATGCCAGTGTTGAGTAAAATATTCCTAAGCGACTTTGTCGGTATCGATCCTCAAAAATTCAGCTACAATTTCCATCGTCAAAACTTCACTATCAGATAAATTTGGCTCAAATCCTCTTTGCCGGAGCTTTTGAGTACCCAGAAATTTTTTTAACTTGGTATCTATGAGGCAATAAGTTGTAATGATACAATTACAATCCTCTAGTAACATAAAGCCCCCTCTGTAACTTTTTTGATTTTTGACTAAAAAATCAGATTACATAAGGTCTGAGTGTTATTCAATTTTTGAGCTAAATTAGGTCGAAAATTTGAGCATCGCCTGATAGTTATAGATGGTGGATCCTAAATACTCAAAAAGATGCTTTGGATTATGCATTTTATATGACTTATTGCAATTTTTCAATGGAGATGAAAGTGAAAGAACCTCAAAAACCCAGTTCACCGATTCAAAAGCTCCGGTCAAACTCGTTTCGCTTTTTGCAGAACAGTTCGTTAATTACTGACTTACCTTCGAACGAGCGCACTGTAGAGGTCAAATTACCTCATCAGCCGTCCCCCTCAACACCCCAAAAAGCACCCACTCCGACGACCGATTCCGGGGGTCAAATACTGCTGGACTTTACCATCCGGTTCACCGATCTGAGCTTTGGGGACCTCTTGGGGCAAGGCGGTTACGGTAAGGTATTTGCGGGTGAATGGAAATTCAATAAAGTCGCCATTAAGCAATATATAGCTCAGGATTTCAGTAATCAAACCCGGAAGGAGATTCGCAAGGAAGCGATGGTGATGGCATTGGTGAGCACGCAATCGGATTATCTAGTGCGGTTGCGAGGTATAGTTCTGGAAGAGCCCCATTATTCACTGGTGATGGAATATCTGCCGGGCGGCGATTTATTTAATTTGCTAAAAAGCAGCGAAACTCTAACATGGCCACGGCGTTACCAAATCGCTCTGAATATGACGATCGGTTTGCACCATCTGCATGAAAGGGGTGTACTACACCGGGATTTAAAGAGTCTCAATGTGTTGCTGGATAACAGTGGTCGGGCGAAGCTGGCGGATTTTGGATTATCCACTTTAAAGACCAGTTCGGTGAATACGATGACTGAGGGATTTAAAGGAACGATACTGTGGTCTGCGCCGGAGTTATTTAAGTGGGGAGCAAAATCCAGTGTTGCTTCAGATATTTATAGTTTAGGTATGGTTTTATGGGAACTCGCCAGCCGCAAAATCCCATTTGCGAATGCACCCTCCGCGATGATTGCCATGGATTGGGTGAAATTAGGAAAGCAAGAAATCGTTCCGAAAGAGACACCAGAAGAATTTAAACAGTTGATTAAAGCGTGTTGGGACAAAGAGCCGTCGAAACGTCCGACAGCGGACACCATAGCGAAACATCTGGATAGTTTATTAGAAAAAAAGACGGAAGAAGATGTGCGATTGAAAAAGGAATCAAAACGGCTTGGAGAGGAATCCAAAGAAATTCATCAGACACTGAAAGATAAATCAGCACCCATAAAATTAAAGGCTTCTCATCAAGGTCCTTACAAGTTAGCCAAACAATGTCATGAAAAGAAAGATTATGTCCAAGCACGGATTTATTATGAGGAAGCCCTGCAACAAGGCAACAAATCGGCTCGCAATAAACTGGCCACTTTATTGATGCGTGGACAAGGCGGTCCGGCAGACGAAAAGCGTGCTGTAAAAATATTACAAGAAGCAGTTGCTGACGGCGATGAAGCGGCAATGCATAATTTATCGGAAGCTTATAAATATGGTGTAGGGGTAGATAAAGATTTAACAAAAGCTGCCATTTTGATGGAGCAATATAAGCAGGCTGCCAAAAAGAAATCTATCAAACTGCCTGAAAGTTTGCCTGATTTAGGGCGTCCGGAATTTCAATCTATAGTAGGTGTCAATCTCAGCAGTAGTGGTGTCAATTTGTTGAAAAGCCCTAAATCGGTTCAACAAAAGAAAGAACTGGCTACTTTTTCTTCGTTAACATCGGTTAAATCGTTTTCGAACTCATCTGTAACATAATTTCAGGAAAATTTATGTCAAAACAAGAATTACCAATACCTTCCGAATCCAATGGTGTACCGGAATTTCGGAGTGAGTTAAGCGCTATTTTTTCTGGCTCAGTTCCCGTTGTCGCTTCTAATCCTACTTCTTCTCTAACTCAGGTGGTTGGAGATAAAAAAGTCCATCAGAGTCAAGAGTTGTTACGCAAAGGAATAGAAATTCAGCACAGCGAACTAATTTATGACCAAAAAAAGCCGATAGGTCGAGGGGCTTATGGTCAAGTGTTTAAAGGTTCATTTCGTAAGGAAGATGTCGCTATTAAAATTTATGATTTTAAAGGAGTGCTTTCCATCGAAGAGAAACAAAATATGTTGTTAGAAGCACAAACCATGGATCAATTGCGTTCCAAATATCTGGTTGGTTTGCGAGGTGTATTCTTTGAACCGAATTATGGCTTAGTGATGGAGTTCTGTGCGGGAGGAACACTTGCTCAACCTTTAAAAAAATCAGATGCGCCGATTGATTTTGCTCAGCAATTGCAGTGGGGCATGGAAATCAGCTACGGACTGCATGCATTACACAGCGTGCGGATTTTTCATCGAGACCTCAAAGGCGACAATATTTTGTTGAGTGAAACTCGACAAGCCAAAATCGGCGACTTTGGGTTAGCTCAAATTAAATCTGCTTCGGCAACGCAATCCAAGCAAATTGAACACTCAGCAGCTGGCACGATTCCCTGGATGGCCCCAGAATTATTCGAGAAAAAACCGCACACGGCTGCTGCTGATATGTATAGTTTGGGAATGGTGCTGTGGGAAATTATCAGCCGAAAAACACCGTTTCAAGGTGTCATGCCGTTTGTCATAGTCGGCATGGTTATGGCTGGCAAACGAGAAACACTACCACCAAAATGCCCGCGAATTTTTCAAGAATTAATTACCGCCTGTTGGGAAACTGATCCGTCCAAACGACCGACTGCAGAAAAGGTGGGTGAACAATTTGAAGCATTATTAAAATCATCAAAAGGAATAGCGCCGATCATATCTGAAGAAATCAAGGAACTCGATTTTAAAAAAATAGAATCTTCTGTATTGGTCCCATTGCCTCATTCATCCGCGCCAATGTCGCAGTGGGAAAAAACCACTTTTATGGCAATTGAAAAAGGAGATTTATTGGCCTTCCAAAAATGCCTGCAGCACGGGGTATGGCTTATGAGCCGATTAGAAATAGAGAAAGATCATCCGGATCCGGATGAAAGGGCAGGAGAAACTTTCTTACACACGGCGGTTCGATTTAAGCAAGAACAAATTATAAGAGAATTGATTAGTCGTGGGGCTGAAGTAAACGCTAGTGGAAAATATGGTATTACCCCTCTTTTTATTGCCGCTTCGAATGGTTTGGATATGGGTGTAAAAACTTTGTTAGAAGCTAAGGCAGTTGTTGATCAACCCAGAATAAAAATTTATGATAAAGACAAATATGGTAAAAAAAATATAACAAATGAAACCCCTCTTTCAACAGCTACTCAAAATGGAAATGAATTTTGTATACGCTTGTTGTTGAATGCTAAGGCTGAAGTTAATCGTGTTTGTGTAATAGCTTACAGACGCTATTCTGATATGATGGAGATTGGTTCCGCTCCTGCAGTTGCTGTAGCTGCGGGATTTGGAAAAGAATCTTGTTTACGTACTCTGATTGAATACAAAGCTCATTTAAATAGTACAAATGATTATTCTCCGCTCTTATCTGCCGTGAGTTGTGAACATGAATCTTGCGTTCGCGTATTGCTCGAAGCTAAAATTGACATTAATGATAGGCGAAATGGGTATGCACTTCATTACGCTGCCTTATCTTGTTTAGAAACTATCGTAGCATTGTTGCTTGAATCTAAGGCTAATCCTAATCCACTTAATCCTAAACAACACTTTACAAATCAAGATTCCCCAATTCCACTTTACGCAGCGATTGTTGGCTATGCCCGAAATGATAGTGAAGAAAAACGATTAGTTGTTATTGAACAATTAATCCGATCTGGTGCGGATCTCAACACAAAAATTAATTTTGAAAAATATAACTATCGTCAAAAAGAATATGAAGTAAAAACATATTCACAAATAGCGCGAGAGCGTAAAAAATTTAAAGTTGCTCAACGATTAGAAGAGATACCAAAGCTTAACCATAACCTTTATGGAGCTATTGATAAGAATAATTATAATTTAACTAAAAACATATTAGAGGGTAAAGCCATTGTAACTTGTACCAATAAAGAAGGCTATAGTCCGCTATTTGTTGCTGCTCAAAAAGGATTTACGCAAATTGTTAAATTATTATTGGAATTTAATGCCAAGGTAGATCAAGCAAAACAACCTGGTCTGACAGCATTATCCAGTGCTGCATCTAGAGGTCATTTAGAGGTTGTCCGGATTTTGTTGGAAGCAAAAGCTGATCCCACGGTGAAAACAGTTTCAGGCGAAACGCCATTAAAACAGGCGTTAAAGCAAAAACATCATGCAATTGCTGCACTATTGCAACCACAACTACCTTTTGACCAAGAATCATGGCGAGAAAAAAAATACGACACGTCTCTCATTACATCATCGACTGGGAGTTCCATTCAATCATCTTCTCCTGCAACGGATATCAAAGCACCCAGTTCTGCCTCTATGTCTTCATCAATAATTGCAACTTCTTCCAGCAGTATTTTGGTTTCGGACTACAATCCTGCTACCACTTCAGAAGCATCTGCTCAATCAGCACCAGAGATTAAAAGTAACATCACTGATACACCTGGCACATTATTTTCTACAAACCAGCCTAGAAACAGAGATCCTGAACTTCGACAACCATTAATTCCCAAACCTCCAAAGGGCGATAACTCAAGCAGATGTTGTTTAATTTTATAATGAATTTTGCTCAGCAATTACATTTTCTTGGCACGCATCTCCCATATTGCTGGGTTTGGTGTGCATCTTGTCATATTCATTAGTAAACAGCTTGAAAATTCACCTTTGCAGTTTGAATTGTTATTAGCAGGATCAAAAAGTTGTCGTGTAAATCGGTTCTATCATATTATTACGTAAACAGACCTCATTCACAAAAATGCAGATTTTCATTATTAGGGGTGATGCGGCACAAGCTCATCATGACTGGTTGAGAAT
>JAFEDN010000132.1 GCA_018241585.1 Pseudomonadota bacterium
TAATTTTTCCTTGGGGGCTGTTTTGATGATGAAGTATGCTCAAGATGCGGCTCAATTTCTGCATGATTTTGAAATCATCGAAATGCATCACCCTCAAAAACTGGATGCGCCTTCAGGTACTGCAATTAAAACTGCTCAGA
The DNA here is from genome assembly GCA_018241585.1 of Pseudomonadota bacterium. Lineage (GTDB taxonomy): Bacteria > Pseudomonadota > Gammaproteobacteria > Coxiellales > Coxiellaceae > JAFEDN01. The sequence goes on from JAFEDN010000132.1 coordinate 141, forward strand.
TGATGGCAAACTCTAGTGAGAAAAATCTTTCCGCCAACCCGCAGGCTCCTGCCCGAGGCGAAAATCATCAAGGCGTACAGGTTCATTCTTTACGTTTACCAGGTTTTTATTCCCATCAAACGGTTGTATTTGGCAACGTGGGCGAAGTTCTTACCCTTTGCCACCAAGGGATAGATCGTCAATGCTGCATTCCGGGGATTGTTTTAGCCTGTAAAAAGGTTATGTCTTTGGATAAATTAGTATACGGTTTAGAAAAGGTTTTATTTGAATAGCTAAGCAAATCTCATCACTACACTAATAAAGCAGGAACATTAGATATTTTGGCGCTTTTATATATGCTTTTCAGGGATATAAAAGGCCGTTTTTGAAAATTGCAAGCTTACCGCGACAAAGTAAATTTCATTTTTTAGCGACGCTTAAAGTTTGCAGTTCGGATTGCCCGGCAAATCCCCAGATGCCACCTTCCCTGCCGACTCCAGACTCTTTTACCCCACCAAAAGGAGCATGCGGATGGGTGCTGAATACTTGATTAACCCAGGCCGTGCCACTTTCTAAACGCTGAGCAAGAGCAGTCCCTTTGCGCCAATCACTGGTCCAAACCGACGCACCCAATCCCCATTTGCTGTTATTAGCCAGCGCCACTACTTTTTCAACATCACTATAGGAAATAATCGGCAGCACGGGACCAAATTGTTCCTCATCAACGATTCGAAATCCTTCCTGCACACCAGTAATAATGGTCGGGGGGTAAAAATATCCCGGACGTCGCAGGCTTTTGCCACCAGTAATGATTTTGGCCCCCTTACGCTTGGCGTCAGCGACCAAAGACTTCACTTTCTTTAATTGAGCAGCATTATTTAGAGGACCCATTTGTACACCAGGATCAGTACCTTCACCTAATTTAATCGATTCAGCAATGCGCTTCAGCTCAGCAACTAAAGGTTCCAGCACACTTTCATGAACGTATAAACGTTTTATAGCAATACATATTTGCCCGGTATTGGTAAAAGCGCCCCAAAATAGAGGTTCTGCGATTTTTTTAACGTCCGCATCAGGCAGCACAATGGCAGGATCGTTCCCTCCCAATTCTAAAGTAACCGGTTTCAAATTTTTGGCGGCGATTTGAGCTATTTTTTTACCTACCTCAACCGACCCAGTGAAATTAATCTTATCGATTCTAGGATGTTTGGTCAGATAAGCGCCCACTTGATCACCCCCGCTGACCACATTGAAAGCGCCAGCAGGAATAATTTTCCTCAATAAATCCGCCATTAACAAAGTGCTAAGAGGAGTATAGGGTGAAGGTTTGATGACAATGGTATTTCCGGCTAGTAAAGTCATCGCTAAATTATTGACTGCAATATAGACCGGATAATTCCAAGGGATAATGGCAGCGACCACACCTAATGGCTTGTGTAAAACTTCTACGCGCGCATCGTTATCGTCTTGGAGAATCACATTAGGGATACTGATTTTTGCAACATGCTGTAACAATTCAATGCTATCATCTATCTCTTCCTCAGCCCTTGCTAAGGGCTTGCCTTGTTCTTGTGATAACAGTTTAGCTAACGAATCCCTGTTTTCTTTTATTTGCTCAGCGCATTGATGTAACAGCTCGCGCCTGTGTTCGATTGTGCTCTTACGCCATTCTTTAAAGGCTTGATGAGCAGCTTGCACCGCAGAATCCACTTGTTTTTCACTGGCGGCGGGACAAAGCACAATTTCTTGTTCAGTAGCGGGATTAATGACCGGGAAGCCTGTGGCCTCGCCATTTACGGCAACACCATTGATCGTCATGGTAAATTTCATGGTTGCTCCTTAAGTGAGTGAGGGGCTTTCATATCCTGCTGTATCTTCAACTTCAGTTTCGTCACCACTATCCACATCATCATGATTTATTTTTTTCAACTCAGAAGGAAGAATCCATTTTATCTGTCTTGAATCTCTTTTGCTCTGATCTAGCTTTTTTAATGAGGAGGGCTCTTTTTCTTCTTGCTTATTCTTTACAGCTTCAAAAACAAATAATCCGCTTTTGCTCATTGGTTCTCCCTCTTTATATGCGCTACTTGATCACGTAAATAAACCGGTTCCAATTTCGACGGATCAAGCAGTTCTCCTTTTTGATACGAAGCTACTGCCAGCTCTAACATGGCTCTGGCCTTAGGAAAAAGCTCTAATGGCTTTTCGCGCCATTCTAACATTTGGGGCATTTGGTGTCGATATAGATTCCAAGCATTACCTACCGGCAACCATGCAATTGCCAAATCAGGTCTTAGCTCCTCTGGAGAACTCAACGAATCGGGAATGATTGCTTGCATCAGTTGATTAGCATTTACTTGGTAACCTCCCCAGTAAATGGCGCGCATCCGAGCATCCCAACCTGGCAGAATATGCGAATGACCGGTCTGTAGATAAGCAGTCTGAGCTAAGGTTTGCAAAGTGGAAAGCGGTATGACCGGAAGATTTGCCCCAAAAGCCAAGCCTTGGGCCACTGCAACTGCTATACGCACCCCAATAAAACTGCCCGGTCCCCGGCCCACTGCAATCGCATCTAGTTGTTTTAAGTGCAGGCCCGCATCATTCAAAAGATTTTGGATCATCGGTAAAATCAGTTCGCCATGCTTTTGCATAGTCAATTCAAATCTTTCAGTAATTTGACCATGGGCCAACAATGCAACCGAACATCCGGCGGTGGCGGTATCAAAAGCTAAAATTTTCATCCCAAAATATTACAGCAATTCAGTCGCCGCGTGAATTACCAAGTGCAAAAAATGAGCGCACAAGGTATATTTTTTAAAATAAATTTAGGATAATAATTTGATGTATATTTCAATACTTCCTTATTTTCCTGATAGCAACCGGCTATTTTTAGGCTTTGCTAACCAACCTTTTGCGGTTTTTTTGGATAGTTGCGAGCGAGCACGATTCGATATTATTTGCGCCAATCCCATAAAAACTTGGATAGCTGACCAAGAACCAACTCAAGTCTTTGATATTGCTAAAAAAATTATTCAAAGCTACCAAATTAATTATTCCCAGATCCCAGAAGATTTACCTTTTTCAGTAGGTTTAATAGGCTATTTTAGCTACGACTTAGGTTATTCATTATTGAATATAAAAGCCCAAGCTAAAAAGGATATCGGTTTACCTGTAGCTGTTTTAGGCTTTTATGAATGGAGTATTATCGTCGATCACCTAAAAAAAACCTGTTATCTAATTAGTCTAAAGCCTCCAAACGATCCGGCTATCGAATCAGTTAAACAGACTATATTTTCTCAAACCTTAGAAAGGAACGATTTCATTTTGTTGGAGGATTTCTCCCCCAATATGAGCAAATCGCAATATGCCGCAGCATTTGACCAAGTGAAAGCCCATATTAAAGCAGGCGATTGTTATCAAATTAATTTGGCGCAACGGTTTAGTGCAAATTACCAAGGTGCTCCCTGGCTAGCCTATCAGAATTTGAAAAGACGTAACCCCGTACCGATGGCCGCTTACTTAAATCTGCCTCAAGGTCAAATCCTGAGCTTTTCTCCAGAAAGATTTTTACAAGTCAAAGCCGGTCAGGTATTAACCCAACCCATAAAAGGCACCAGTCCTCGTTTTGAGGACCCCCTTGAAGATAGCTTATCGGCCCAAGCATTATTATCCAGCGAAAAAGACCGTGCGGAAAATATGATGATCGTTGATCTGCTCAGAAATGACTTAGGCAAATGCTGCCATCCCGGCTCAATAAAAGTAAATCAACTTTGCCAATTGGAGAGTTTAAAAAACGTACATCATTTGGTTAGCAGTATTACAGGAAAGCTAGAAGAGTCCCAACACCCCTTCGATCTCCTTAAACAATGCTTTCCAGGGGGCTCAATTACCGGAGCGCCTAAAAAAAGAGCGATGGAAATCATTGATCAGCTAGAGCCTCATCACCGCTCGGCCTACTGCGGGAGTATAGCTTATTGCGATATTAGAGGCCGCTTCGACAGCAATATACTGATTCGCACGCTCATCTGTTATCAGCATAAAATTCATTGCTATGGCGGCGGCGGCCTGGTACATGATTCTACAGTCGATAAAGAGTACCAAGAAATACACATAAAAATTCATAGATTACTGAGCACATTAAACCAAGAGCTCTGTCTTTCTACCTGATGTAGGAAATATCCTACACTGTATCGCTAAGAAATCCTGCATAAATATTTTACAGCTCTAGATAATATAGTGATCGTAGGCGTAAGTGTTAGGGAAATGATAACGCCGGTAACCACACCTAAGGTTAAAGGGATTTTACTATATTCATGGGTTTGTATCATGAATAGTTCTTCAGGAGAATGGCGTTGCGATTATAAGGAATAACCGGCGCCGTTCAATTCAAGTCTGTAATAAAAAATAGAGTAACCGTTTACGAGGATGAATACGCAGAACTACCCCGTGAGCGATTGCAAAATAGAAGAAATTGGCGAAAGTTATGAATATAAAGATGCTTGCTTCTAAACAAAATAAAGGATCATCAGGGTTTAATAGTTTGCCTCCTAAAGTTCAAGAACGGATCAAATATCTAGTGCTGATCGATTTTAGAGCCGCCAAGGCTTTGTATGATCAATTTTCTAAAGAACAATTCTAAGTATTATTGATCTAAAAATCCATCGCAATAAAAATTCTTTTGATTCGAGACATAGGCGCTAAAACATTTTAAGGGCCTAGTTTGGCCTAAAGAAGCTACTACTGCCGAAGACTTGCATTGGAAAATAGCGCATTGGTAATGGTAAGAGACCCCTTGACGGGAGTGTCCCGAACCGCAAATCTTGCTTTCCGGTATTATCGCACTATCCCATATTGGTTGTTCCTGGTTGTTCCAATTTAAACTCCAAAGATATCCTGTTTTATGGTCATAATAATGTATTTGGCCATATTGTTTGAGATTTAAGTGGGGGCACTTGATCATAGTGGGTTGGGCTAACGAACTAACGGACCAGAACAATAAAGCCCCACCCAGAAAGAAAAAACCTTCCCTGTTCATTTTTCCTCCATTTTGTGTTTACTTTTTATTCATTTTTAATTATAGGATAAAAAATGAACAAATTGCTACGGCTCGCTGATTTATTGCTCTAATTTTAAGCAAATTATCTTGATTCTCTGATACCATGCTGACCCCTGGCAGCAAATCATCCTGAATCCGCTGGTTGCTGTGCTGGCCATTTGAGGCGATAAAATCCTCCGGGTTAGGGTTTTCCGACCGGCGTAAACCT
>JAFEDN010000133.1 GCA_018241585.1 Pseudomonadota bacterium
AATTTCCATAACCGATTGATTTTAAATTTGTTAAACCCGAAACTCGGGTTTTAGTAAACTGAGCCCGAAGTGCGTCCGTAACTAGAGCTTCGGCTAATTGACTTGCTTTCTGCGTTATCCCACGTGTATCTGTTTCGGTTTCAACGCGGTTGAGGCTTTCAAGAATTTTTTTGCGCTCAATTTCTTTAGCAATATCCGGAAGGATACCATTCAGCCATGAACGTGCTTTTAGTTCATCTAAACGTACATAATAACTATCTTTTTTAAATTTCGAGTTTAAGTTTTTTGGGATACTTTTTTCATACCCCTTTTGAGCGGTGACAGAGAATTGGATGGCTGCGTAGGTTGGTTATTTTTTAGATCATCTATTCTTTTTTCTAAGGCTTCATTTTGTTTTTGAATCATTGATTTTTCAGTATTGACGCGTTCATGTGCCAGCGCAGACTCTCTATAAAGTCTTTCCAGTTCTTGGCAACGGGCCTGAGCATCCAGCAGGCGTTGGTCAGCAACAGCCTGTCGTTTGTCTTGTTCAATGATTTGTTGCTGAACTTTCTGCAGTTCCAGAATTAACCGGTCTTTTTCCAGGTCGGTTTTTAGTAGGAGCTCCCCCATTTCAGCCAATTGTTGTTCTATTGCCGTTAGTTTAACGGATAATTGTTGTTTCACGAGGGTGGTTTTGCGCGCGGATTCAGCGAGGATGGCTTGTTTAACCTGGGGGGATAATTCTTCATCCAATGCGGCCAGAACAATATTTTCTTGTTCATTGCGCCATCTGTTTAAATATTCCGAAACTTTGGCTGCTGCGCCTCCTGTTCGTGCTAAAACGGGACGAAAGGTCGGAGATTGTCCTTCTTTCAACAGTGATTGGCACGCCAAGGCCACTTGTTCATAAGTCACTCCGCTCGTTTTTGCCATAAAACCTCCTTCATTAGTAACGTAACGTAATATTTAATATTACGTTACGTTACTATAGAGTAATGCTTTCAGCCACTATGTATCATGAGTTGGTGTAATCATGGGTTTTACTGTGGTTGCCTCCCATTTCACTAGTAGAGGGCATGACTCCTCTTCAGTGATGGAATTAAGCTGTTTAGATAGCAAAATAATTACAAGTTCTTATAATGTTCTAAATCAATTCACTTAAGGAGAAGTCATTGACGATGTATATGTTGATGCCGAAAATTCCCGGTTCGACCACGGCTAAAGGATATGAGCAGTGGATACCTTTATTTTCTTTGAGTTGCGGTGTTGGACGGAAAATTGAAACTGCGCCCGGAAAGGTCAATGACCGTATCCATTCGGATGCTCTTGGTACGGAAATGGAAATCCTTAAACTGATTGATCAATCCTCCCCCCTACTATTCAGTGAAGCGTGTGGGGGGCCTGCTATTCAAGAAATCAAGATTGATATGTGTCATTCGTCTACAGATGGTTTGAGTATGTATTTGCAATATATCCTGAGTAATGTACTCATCAGTGGGTATCACGCACATATCGACACAGTTAATGGAGCTTATGAATTAGTCACTCTTAATTATCTTAAAATTACCCACATGTGCGTACTTTTAAGTTTTAAATCAGTGCAGTAGTGGCGTTGAGGGCTTTCCAATAGTTTCGTCGCTAGGTATGCAAGATTTAGCTATATAACTTTTGATCAGTGGGTCGAAAGTTCGACACTTGCCAGCCAAATAACAAAATCAGGCACATAAATGATGTCGCCAACATCCTAAAAATTTTATGTACAAGTAGTGTAGAAGGATTGCATAGTGCTTCTTTAAGGTTACATCACAAGACATTCCGTCTGGCTTTGCTGTTTTATTGGCTGCTTTGCGGACTCTATATTTTGTTTAATCTGTGTTCTGAAACTTGCATGCCCCGTCTCTATAATGCCACTCCTCAACAATAGCGCACCCTTGCTCAAATTTGACTTCACAACGAGGTTATTCCTCAATCTCACATATAGTTTTAAATTCTCCCACGAAGAACTATCATTATCATGCCATGCTTCATCAGCCTTCTCTAAGTGAAATGTTCTAATGAAAAGATTGAGATCCATTTTCTGTAACAATTGATCCCATTCATCAAACGTTTGCGGATCAAATTTCGGCACGATAAATACTTCCTGATAATATTTTAGATTATGTTTTCCGCATTCCTGCCAAGTCATCGGAGTAACATCACCTGCCTGTTTAAGCAGAGCATTCACGACATCAGGACACATGCCCCAAACCGCTGCTCCTAGTGGTTGTTCACCTTTAGCATTGGAGATATCCGGTTTCGCGCCTCGTTTGAATATCGCTTCGACCGCTTTCACATCTCCTTGTTTACAAGCTGTAATCAATTGACCTTGCAATGCCAATTGCTCAGGGCTGACCTTCGGTTTTGGCGGAAGCATCAAAGTTTGGGGAATAGTTTGTGATATTGACGGCAGTGGCGGCGTTGATTTCGGTGTTTGAACTGGCGTCTCGTATTCCAGCTCTTTTGATTCTTTTTTTAATTCCTGCTTTTGACTGATCGTAGGCAGTAATTGAGATTTCAAGGATTCCAACTGCTTGATTTCTTCTTGATTGCTTTTTAATTCTGCCTGATTTTGCTGTTTAATTAATTGTTTCGCGGATTCTATGTCTTGTTTAATCTGTATTCTGTAACTTACAAGCCCCTTTTCTGTCTCAGCTATTGATCTCCATCGATTCTCTAAGATCATCAACTCCTCTCCTATCCAGTCATCATTATTATTTGACATACTTATGTATTTAACCCACTGCTTCAAATTTCTCCAACTAGATGTATTGGAATCATTCCATTTTTCATTCACCTTCTTTAAATGAAATGCTCGGATAAACAGATTCAGATCAATTTTAAGCAGCAACTGACGCCACTCACCAAATGTTTGGGGAGCAAATTTTGATATAATAAATACTTCTTTATAGTATTTCAGGTTATGTTGTTCACATTTTTTCCACGCCATTGGCGCAATCCCGCCAGCATGTGTCAACAAAGTCTTGATGACGTCGGGACACATACCCCAAATTGCCGCGCCTAATGGGTGCTCCCCTTCAGCATTGGCGACATCCGGTTTTGCGTCTTGTTGGAGTAACGTCTTAACCCTTTTCTCATCGCCTTGTTTACAAGCCACAATCAGTTGATTCTGTAAAGCCAATTGCGCCGCGTTAAGCTTCAATTTTGGGGGAGCCAAGATAGTTTGTGAGATAGTTTGCGATATGGATTCCGATGGCGTCAATTTCGATTCCTTGATGCCGGATGGCGGGGGCTGGAGTCTCCGTTCGCCTGTGAGCTGCACTGGCAGGTTCGCCGGATCTAAAAAAGTAATCAGGGAGTGATCTTTTTTAGCAAAGTCACTTGATAGCTGGGCGCTACTACTGGAAAGCGCGGACGAAGCACTGCTGCTCATCGATAAAGAAGAACTGTTGGAGATAATGTGGGAAATCGAGTTTTTCTTGCGTTCCGTCTGCCACAACATATCTAAGCGCTTTGCTACCGCCGCTGCTGCGGGACGTTGCTCCGGTGTTTTGTGCCAGCAATCCAGCATAATCGCTTTAAATTCTTCCGGTGTGTCTTCAGGGATAATTTCGTGCGCACCTTCTTTAACCCATTCTATCGCAATGGTTGGGTTGGGCGCACCAGCAAACGGAATTTTCCGGGTGATCAGCTCCCAAAACACCACTGCCAAAGAATATAAATCGGAAGTCGTTGTTGCTTTAGCTCCCCACTTAAACAATTCTGGCGCTGACCATAACGGTGTTCCTTTAAACCCGCTCGATATTGTACTAGCCGAACTAGTTTTTAGGCTAGATAGGCCAAAGTCCGCTAATTTAGCACGAAAGTTCATGTCTAATAGCACATTGAAACTTTTTAAATCCCGGTGCAAGATATCTCGTTGATGCAGATGATGTAAGCCAATGGTCATATCCAGACTAATCCGGTAGCGCATTGTCCAGGTGAGTTCTTGGCTGCTTTTGAGCAGGTGAAATAAATCGCCGCCGGGCATGTATTCCATTACCAGAGAATAGTGCGGTTTTTCTAATACAACCCCCCGCAGCCTTACTAAATAATCGGATTGTGTGCTGGCCATCGCCATAACCTTAGCTTCTTTGAGAATCTCGTTTTTAGTTTGCTCACTGAAATCTTGAGTGGCATATTGTTTAATGGCAACGATGTTGAACTCCCATTCACCGGAGAACACTTTGCCATAAGCCCCTTGACCTAACAAGTCGCCAAAAGTGAGGTCTTCAAAGCGGATGGTAAAATCTAGCAACATCTGGCCGCTGGGATGATTTAGGGGCATGAGTTCTTTTTTGGGTGCTGGCTCCGAGGGCTGATCACGCAATTTGGCATCCTTCTGGTGTTGTGGTGAGGGGGGTAAGGCAGTCATCAGCGAACTATCTTGTAAAAAAGGCTGGGAGGATAGGGTTTGACTGCCAGACGAGCTGGGTTTTTGGGAGTTTTGCATAATTAATGATCCTTATCTAAAGATTCCTGATAACTTTATTCTTCAAAAATGTTTTCGTGGGACTTAGCTATTATCGTTAGAAACGATCTATTTCACAAGATAGGCATAATGATCAGAAATAATCATCTCCCTTCGTTACAGCTAGATTCAGCTAAATTCAGTCATCCTCCTTAATTTGAGGAGAACAAGTTAAAAATGGCATCTATTAGACAAATTTTATTCACTTCCATCACGCGCTACGTCGCTGAGTTTTGCCTTAAGAATACCCATATCTTAAAAAGTTTTCCTCAGTGACTTGAGCGTTAATGAAAGCTCTCGTCATCATTTTACAAGAATCGATGCATTCAGAAAGTTTTTTCAGTTCTCTCCAGATAGTGATGAAATCAGGCGTTTTATCTGACTTCCGATTAAAAAAGCCACCTTTTTGCGCTAAAATTTTAACCGCTTCCACTAAGCTTAAAGGAGAGGATATATTCTTATCCACCTTATTTGACCATAGGGATAAAATGGTCAATTCATCCGGCGTAAATACCACGTCTGCTTTCATCGAATCTTTATATTTTTGTAAATAAGTGATGAAAAGAATTCGGAAAGAAATAATGGACATCACCGTTAAATAGCGAATCGGTCTTTCTGCTGCTGATAATCCGCAGCTTTCTACTTGATAACCAGATTTAAGAATTTTATGAAAAAGTTCGATATCCCATAGATAAAACATCTATAAATTTCAACTTGACAAAAACAGATCAAACACCCAGGCTCGGACGTGCCGCGCTATTGGCGTTGGCAACATGGATAAAACAATATCACCACAGGAGTCATCAAATTGGAGGA
>JAFEDN010000134.1 GCA_018241585.1 Pseudomonadota bacterium
GAGAAAATTTTTCATAAATAAAATCAATTTTCCCGGCAGGAATTCCCATGCCACTGTCTTGAATCATGAATCGAAGTACTTTTTCATGACGGATATTGGATTTTTTCTCGGTATGGACACTCACTTTCACATAACCTTTTTGAGTAAATTTAATAGCATTACTAATCAGATTCAGTAAAATTCTTTTGAGACGATAGCCATCACTTAAAATAATCACCGGCGTTTTTTTATCATAGGTCAGCGTTAAACCGATTTGTTTAGCTTGGGCTGCTGGAGTTTGCAGACGCATAATCGCCGACAATAATGCTTTTAAATCCAAAGGGTAACTGAGAACAGGCCGCATACCATAATCCACGCGGGCAAAATCAATGATATCATTACAGTAATCCAACAACTCCTTGGCAGCTTGAGTCACCATCACTAACTGCGAACGAATATCTTCAGGAATTTTCTGATCAGCCAATAATTGGGTCATACCATAGATGCCGCTGACTGGAGTACGGATATCGTGCTCCATATTCATAATAAAATTGCTTTTTAAGCGACTAACTGCTTCAGCTTTGTCTTTTTCCAGACGCAGCGCCTGTTCAATCCGTTTAAATGGTGTGACATCGACGTAAGTACCCAATACGCCGGTGATTTGACCATCGGTGTACAAAGGAACTTTGCTGGTTAGTAAGGTTAAGTCCTGACCGTCAAGCTGACGTTGAGTTTCTTCGATATTGAGTTTAGGAATGCCCGTTTGTAAAATGTGTTGATCATCTTGAATAAATTTTTCGGTTTGTGACTCGCTCCACGGTAAATCGTGATCGGTTAAGCCTATAATATCCTGGGGATGGTGATAGCCGACTTGCTTAGCAAAATTTTCATTACAGCCCATGAGTTTTAAATCCATATCTTTCCAAAAGACAAAGCCTGGTACTTTCGCGATAATATCGTTGAGTAAATCCGATTTTTTACGATAATTTTCTTGCACAGTGATATCCTCACCAGCATATAATTTTACGGTGTGGCCTTTTTTAGGGAATAAATAATAACAACGCCAACGAATAATGATATTGGGCTGATCCGTCAAAATGAGCGTTTGAATCGCTGTTTGCTCAGGATGACCCCAGTCATCCGGCAAACTAAATTTCGAATTCGCTAATAAATTCCGGGCTTTGGCGTTGGCATAAATCACTTTCTGATTATCCATAATTAATAACCATAATGAACAAACATCCAGAAAAACATTCACGACCGAATGCAATAAACGCTGAGACAAGTCTTCCATGACCACTCCTTTAATGCGAGCACGAAGCTGCCGGATAGACTGGAGTAGCCGATATGGGAGTGGAATGACTTTCATAAAGGGCGCTTGAAAAAATAGAGTGCTGGCGTAAATTTTGAATGAATTTTTCGGTCTGTTTTTGTTCTACAGAATGTTGCCAAAGGATGTCGCCATGTTGTCGTAACCAATTGCTGAGCACGCTATGGTCTCGTTTAAGCGAAATTTTATTTAATCCAGGAGCTAACTTTGAATTATCGAGTAATTCCTCGCCACCCTGCAAAAACAAAGAAAAAATCGGGTCCAGATATCTGACCTCAGTCGGATATTCCAACATAAAATTAGCCGGTTTTTTATTATTCAGAATTCGCTCGGGGGCAAAACCCTGCCCAAATTCATCATAAGTACCCATATTCAGCAATAACGGCACACGAACAAAATCTTCCTGCTTGAAATATCGAGATAATGCACCAGCTTGCCCGGTAGCGGTAATCACCGCCCAACTCTGCGGTAATAAAGATTTAATTCGCTGAATACTTTGTGAAAGATGGAAATCCTCATTTAACCATAATCCCGGATAACCGCTGCGAATGGTCTGCAGATAAGCTGCCAGCTCCACTTCGACAATAAAAATATTTTGCTTTGGCGTGCCGGCGTTTTCCAAAGCCTGAGCGATACCACTACCGACTTTGCCGTAACCAAAAATGATAAACCGATGCGCAGAAAATAATTGATTGACCTGCAATAGACTGAATAGTAACTGCCAATAAAATGGATTGTTCACAATATTTTCTTTCGAACAGTTGGCAGTCAAGGTCAGCGCTTCTCTGGCGAGCTGGTAAATCAGCCGCACCACGCTGTCGCCGGTGCCCAAACCGGTTTCAACGGATTTGGTGAGTGACTGATCCACAGTGATCACTGGGAAATCCAAATCTGCATACCAGTCCGGCTGGGTTTGAGTCAGCTCCACCATTCCCAAACGCGGTGTCAATTTTCTCATGCCAGCACCGCAGTCATAAATGATATCGTAATAACCGTGGCGCTTGTGTTCGGGTATCTGCTCCAACAAAGGAATACCGGCTTGCAGGACCGCCTGCCGGGCAGATACCTGTTGCGCCAATTCCGGAGCGACGATCACTTCGAGCCGCGCTTGGCTTTGACGCAAAATTTCAATCACCATCAGGGTAATGGTAGTTAAATGCATATTCAGCAGTACTGTTTTACCTTGCAGCGGTTGACGCCGGCTCCAGTCCTGATTCAGTTGGCTCAAGCAGTGACGAGCCATGAGTGGAATAAATTGATAACTTTCTTTCAGCGGTCTAGACCCCGTCGCCGACGAGAACGAGCGTCTCCCACTAGATACTCCTAAATAGCGGGTGAGTTTAAGTAAGGTAAAGGGTAAAACAATACAGCGCATGAGGGTTTCTCCTGTTTCGGTGACGGTGTCGGATTTGCAGCATTCAAAGTGACCACGCCACCAACGCGCGTGACAGGAAGGGAAACCCCAGTCTGATGCGGCGCTGGCGCATGGACTGGTTGGGTCAGACTGAGCAACTCACTCTTCTGATTATCCCATTTTCTGTTTGATCCAGATAACTCCCTCTGAATTGACTTACCGGGGATATCGGCAAGCAAATACCCATAGGCCAAGTAAAAACTTAGCTTGCGGGTGATTTTTTCAGAAAGAAATAGTATCCGAGAATCAAACAAGTGATTCAAAAGAAATGAAGACTCAGCTAGACTATAAACAGCCATGTAACAAAGTTCCTTTTGTTCGTGGTCAGAGGCATCCCAGGTGTTCCAAGCACTTGGGTGTCTCGCTAGGGATTATAAACCCCCTCAAAATTAAAATGCAATCGGAAAATTTTTGATCGGATGCCTTAGCAAGATTTGATTAAAAGTGATTAGCATAGAGGGATGAATTAAATTTGTTCAAAAATAAAAAAGCCAATCTCCGCTACGCAGCGATTGGCTGGTCACTTTGTAATAGTCGGTAGAAACGGCCGCTTTACCTCAGATTGACCGTTCTATATTTGCAAATTTATACCTCTGAACTGTTACGCGGGTGTATACTCTTGAGCTATTAAGTCACTTTTTTAGCTTTTGTGAAATAATAAGAGACTTGACGCGCTAGACGCCATTGCCAAAACAAAAATGGCTGATAAACTTGACATTCAGTACTTTTTAATTAAATAAACATTATAATTTATGCGAGGTAATCATGAATTTAAATATTAGAACAGCTAATCGAGATGATTTGGGACAAATCATACAACTGCTGGCGAATGATCCTTTAGGAAAACAACGAGAATGTTACCAAGACCCTTTGCCTGCTGAGTATTATCAAGCGTTCGAAGAAATCGACGCCGATAAAAATCAATATTTGATGGTAGTAGAGGACAATCACAAAATTATTGGTACGCTACAATTAACAATTATTACTTATTTGACTTATCGCGGCGGAAAACGTGGTCAAATCGAAGGCGTTCGTATCGATGAAGCTTATCGCCGGCACGGTATCGGAAAAATGATGATACAATGGGCTATTGATAAGTCCCGAGAACTAGGTTGTCATTTAATACAACTGACTATGGATAAAAAACGTCAAGAAACCATCGAATTTTATAAAAAATTGGGTTTTATTAATTCTCATGAAGGGATGAAACTGCATTTTCGATAAAACTCAGGGTAACCGGGCGGTACCGCGGTTACAAAAGACCGTTGCGAGCTTTTAGATTTAAAGCCAGGCAAATCCCGTAATGCTTTATAAAGATGCTTTACGAAGGATGGGCCTTGGCTATAGTCTTAAGGCTATGTAGAAATGTTTTAAAAGCTTCAATAAAAATATTTAACTGAATATGCTCATAAAAACTAGCCGTGGGGATGTTCAAGTCTTTGGCGGCGTTTGCTCGCTGTTCCCTCAATTCCGCTAATAGTTGAGTTAAGTGATTATCAAGTTCCAACCACCGAGTCATATCAAAATCAGTTAATAATAAAACGGCTGAATCTAATTGATGCTTTAAAGACTCAGAAATAAATAGTAATCCTGCAATTTTGATCTTCTCAGGGGTATGAATCTCTAATGCAAACAAATTTTGATAAAGCATTTCTAAGGACTGAAAAACCTGAGATTGTTCTTGATAGCTCTCAGATAGTTTTCCATATTCAAATACAGCTTCTTGAATGGTAATAAGCGCCGCCTGCAAATTTTTAAATGCCTGTAATCGGCGATCGCGCAAAGTCGCAGTTAGTTTTTGACCATAGCTTTGACAAATTGCCTGATAATATTGCTGAATATCTTGCTTTATAGCATCTAATTGTTTCGGCAGCAAATTACTGGCGCGTGAGGGTAAAATAAAAATTGTCGCTAATAAAGCAATCATGGTCCCCAATAAAGTCATTTGTAAACGAACTATGGCAACTTGCCAATCACCTGGAATAATCAGACAGATAAATAAAACTGTTAAGATTGTCATAAATAACACATACAAACTATAACTATACGCTCTCAAATAAAAAGCCAGGAAGATAAAAATCGGCAGAGCAATATCGATAAAAATAAGATGACGCCCGACGCTATGCGCCGCCACGATACCTAGCCCCATGCCGAGAAAAGTACCTATTATTCTTTGAATAGCACGTTTAAGGGACTGGCCCTGAGTCGGCCATACACAAGCAATGACACTAAACGCTGCCCAGTAACCATTTTTAAGATGAAAGAATTGATACAAATAAACCGTAAAAGAACAACTGATCAGCAAACGCAGTGCATAACGAAAATAGTTGGAATCTAAGGTTAAATTATTTTTGAACCGATCTAGTAAAAGCTTCATACCCTTCCTTGTAATTGCGCAACAGCCTGACTAGACTCTGCCAATAATTCCAGTAACTTAATATAATGGTAAAAACAAGTGCTGTAATCCAAATAAGCTGCAAGATCAGGATTTTGTTTGACAATTTCGCGCTTTCTTAATTCGGTTAGCTGCTTACGATACTCTACTAATTCACTACTCATTTGGATAAAG